>JBIJCH010000337.1:0-3135 GCA_044344815.1 Flavobacteriales bacterium
ATTCGCTACGAGCTCACCAAGATGAAGCTGGGACCCGACGGGCTGCAGGACAGCCTGTTCCGGCTGCATCCCGGATACGACCCCGCCCGCGACCGTCATTAAGGGCGACGGTGCGGTGCGCTACATTGCCCGAAAGCGCTGAGCGATGGCCGAACATACCGTGCGCATCCTGGAGTCGGTGTTCATCAACCACGATGTGAAGCGGCTGCGCATCGAACGGCCACCGGGCTACACCTTCGTCCCGGGCCAGGGCACCTACGTCACGATCGATGCACCGGACGCGCCGGGGGAGGCCCGCCCGTTCACCTTCACCTCCCTCCAGGAATGGCCGGACCTGGAGCTCATCATCCGCATCTACCGCGAGCATCACGGGGTCACCGAACGCATCGGCCGCCTGCGCACGGGCGACAGGCTGCGCATCAGCGAGCCGTTCGGCGCCATCACCTACAAGGGGCCCGGGGTGTTCTTCGCCGGCGGCACGGGCATCACGCCTTTCCTGGCGATCTTCCGGCAGCTGCACCACATGAAGCTGCTGCGCGGCAACCGGCTCGTGTACACCAACCGCACGGTGGACGATGTGATCATGCACGAGGAGCTCACCCGCCTGCTGCGCCATGACTACATCAACGTGTTCACGCGCCAGAACGTGATCGGCTTCCGCGAACGCCGCATCGACCGGGAGATGCTCATCGAGCTCGCACCCGACCTGAGCCAGCGCTTCTACATCTGTGGCCCTGAAGGCTTCGTGCGCGACATCCGGCAGGGCTTGCTGGAGCTCGGTGCCGATGGCGATGCGCTGGTGGTGGAGGCCTGAACATGGCGTGCAGGGCCCGCAGGCCTGCCGATGATGAGCGACCCCCGCCGGTTATCTTACACGGACCATGCGACGGCGATCGAGCGCCGGCCGCCACCGCTGCCAACACATGAAGCGACATCACCTCCTGGCCATCGGGCTCCTGCTGTGCGGCACGGCGCATGTACATGGGCAGCGCGTCACCGACACCAATGCGAACCTGTGGATCTCCCACTGGGGCGACCAGCGCTTCACCGACCGCTGGAGCTTCCACACCGAGGCCCACGTTCGGCGGGCCGAGCTCGGGGCCATCTGGCAGCAGCTGCTGCTGAGGCCGGCCGTGAACTTCCATCTGAACGACCAGGTGATGTTCACCCTGGGCTACAGCTACTATTTCAACCACCTATACGGCGCCTACCCCATACGGTTCGAGAACTGGGAGCACCACCTGTTCCAGCAGGTGCAGCTGGGCAGCACCTATGGACGCCTCGCCGTCACCCATCGTTTCAGGCTGGAGGAACGGTTCATCGCGCAGCTTTCGCCCTCACCGGAGGACCCCTCCCAAGGCACGTTCGACACCTACCAATACCAGAACCGCTTCCGGTACCGGGTATGGCTCACGCTGCCCCTGGGTCACGACAAGGTGGGACCGGGCGTGTTCACGGCGAACCTGTACGAAGAGGTGTTCCTGAACTTCGGTGACTCCCAGCGGCTCGACTACATGCACCAGAACCGGCTATCGGGCCTGATCGGATACCAGGTAAGCAAGCCCTTCGGCTTGCTGGCCGGATACCTTTGGCAGGTGATCCAGCGCCCCGGAGCCGCGAGCGGCGCGGACCTGCAGGAGCTCAACTCCACCCTGCACATCACCCTGGTGTACAACGCCGACCTGCGCAAGGACCCGCTGTCGAGGCCGGCGAAGCCCTGACCGGGACACCTGGAAAGATGAAGCCCGCCTTACGGGGCGGGCTTCGAGTTGCCTGGTCTCCTCGCTTACGGGCTCGGACAGAGGCTTTTTCTGCTCTGAGGCTCTGATGCCTCCTACGGCCAGGTATGCTTTTCCGAGGCTTGATGACCTCGTTCAAGGGATGTAACGCAAGATCGATGCCGAATGTTCCATGGGGTCAAGGCCTGCCACCGTTCATGAACATCACGAACAGGAACGTCATCATGAAATGATGCACCAGCATAAGCACCGAACCCAGCAGCACCACCTGCTTGCCCCCCGCGCCGAGCTCCGGGAACAGGCGGCTGTTGTTCACAGCGATGATGGGCAGGGGGACCGTGCAGAGCAGGAAGGCCAACGCCAGGAGCTTGATCAGCATGGGATTGCCGAACAGGCCGAAGAACAGGTGCACGTAGTAGAACGCGAACCCGAGGCAGGACAGCAGCCCCAGCCGGAGGAACAGGCGCGCTTCAGCGACCATTTTCTGTCGGATGGACATGGGTAAGACGCATCCATTCAACGTGGTTGCGTCCGCCGGGTTTCAATCGTCGCCCTCGAGGACCATGCTGTTCGGAACGACCCGGTGCCGCAGCGATCGGAGCGCCATGTTCAACATCGCCGCAGCCGCAAGACCGGCCCCCACCAGGAACACGGGCCAGGTGAAACGGGCCGGTACGTAGTCGTGCAATGCACCGAGGGCATCGCCGCTGGCGGCCACGCTGAGGGTCTGCTCCCGGGCCTGCAGCGCATGACCCAATGGTTCCTCCACGAAAGTGTACAGCATGACCACCACGGCGATCGCGAGCAGTGCCCGCTCCCATGCAAGGATGTGCGCTGCCGGATCGCGCCGCCGCGCTTCGAGCACGAGCAGGCCGAAGAGCACCATGCCAAGGGCGACGATGCAGGGTGCCAGCACAGGTCCGACCCAGGGGACCGGAACGAGGAAGAGGATGTCCCAATCAAACAGGGTCACAGGCCAGCCGAGGATCACCTTCAGGAACACGTAGTAGAAGATATCCCAGACACCGAAGCAGAACAGGAACCACGCGAACCGGTCGAGCGCGCGACGGGTGACCATGGCACCGGGGGCGAGCAGCATCACCATGGTGGCAAGCTCCCGGAAGAGTTCCGTGATGGCGATGGTGCGTTCGATGGGCACGAGGGGGAACCGGAACCCCTGCGGGAAGTACAATGCGCGCAGGTCCACCACCACGGCGCTTTCCAGGAGGGCCATGGCGATGGCGTACACCGTCATCCACGGCAGCAGTGTGTACCAGGTGCGTTCCGTGCCCTTCATGTCGCGATGTCGGCGATAAGGCCACGATGATCGGAACCCGGGATCACGAAGGTGCCGCTGCGCACCACGGAGGCGCCCGGTGTCACCAGCACATGATCG
>JBIJCH010000338.1:0-3134 GCA_044344815.1 Flavobacteriales bacterium
GTCGCCGTGCCGCTGTTGGTTGAAGAACGCCCCGGAGGCTTTCAATGTTCTTCCGTTCCCCGGGACCACACAAAGGTAGGCCCCCTTCGTGGCGGTGTCCAGCCCGTGCAAGCGACCGCCTTCATCCTCAGGGTTCCCCGTTCAAGCCACGTTGAAACCCAGCGCCGATCAAGGGTTCTCAAGGTCCTCAGGAGCGGTATCGCCCTTGGGAGCCCAAGGATGCCCTTCGTTGGGACCATCTGTCCAGCGCCTTGGGCCTTTGGTCGTTCCACTGCCATCTTCGCACGGTAGAAGACCATCGCCATGCACCGCAACGCGCTATTCCTGTTGCTCCTCTTGCCCCAGTTGCTCGTCGGCCAGGTGAACCGGAAGGGAACCTGGCACCTGGCCATCGGGGCCTCGCTGGGCGCCCACAACACGCAGTACATCTCAACGAGCACGGTGAGCATCCCCATCCTCGGCGGCAGCTACAAGGTGCGCACCGAGGAGAACGACGGTGCAGCCACGGTTCTTTTCCCGATCGACGTTCAGTACGGCCTGGCCAGGCCGGTGAGCGTGGGCCTCTTTGTTGAGCCCGGTGCCTACCTCGATTCCAACAACACCCGCACCAACAGCCTCGTGCTGTTCGGCTTCCAACCGCGCGCCTACATCATCAACCACGACCGGTTCTGCTGGTCGGCATCCCTGCAGATCGGCAGCGGCTCGCTCCGCATCAACGATACCGAGGGCGGGGTGGATAACGAGGCACGCTACGCAGGACCCCTGTTCGGGCTCGGCTCGGGGGTGGGCTTCTACTTCGGCGAGCACATCGGGCTGCGTACGGACCTCCGCTACCTGGGCTCCGCGCTTCGGATCAAGGATTACAGCGAGAACGGGCAGGCGGTTGACCTTTCCGCCTTCGAAGCCGAGCTCAACACCACGGGCTTCACCTTGCAGGTGGCGCTTGCCCTGCGGTTCTAGAGCGTATCGAAGTCGAGGGCCTGGAAACGCACCTGCGCGGGATCCAGCGTGCGGCCCTGCCCCGTGAGGTCCTTGAAGATGAGGTTGAGCGGGCTGGGGCGCAGCCGCATGGGGATGTTCACATAGGGCCGCAGGGTCCAGCGCATGGCCGGGTCGAGACCCACCCAGATGCGCAGCGGAAGCCCGCCGTGGTGAGCGGGCACCTCTACGCCGGCCAGCGATGCGCGGTCCATCGCACCCAGCAGCAGGCGTGCGCCGAACTGCGACCGCTCGCTCAGGAGCAGGTCCGTGCCGGCTTCGTGCTTCAACGTGTAGCTGTACAGGGGATGGGCCAGGCGCCAGCGCAAGGCATCGGTATGCCACAGCCGCTCGTACTGCACGTGGGCCGCTGTGCGTCGCGGCAGCGGACCCGCACCCACCATGGCGCGCAGCGGGCTCACCAACTGGAAGCCGAGCTTCTTCACGAAACCGTGGGTGCTGTTCGCGTTCGCCACGCCGATCACGAAACCGAAGCCCTGCTGGGCGGCATAGCGGTAGGTGCTGTCCGCGAGCTTCGTGAAGAGGCCCTTGCCTTGGTGCGCCGGTGCGGTGGCCGTGTTCAGCGAGAGCAGACCGCGCTCCTCCCGGCCGTTCACGCGCGCACGCAGCGGGATGGTGGCGTAGTGCGCCGCCAGGTCACCGCCCATCCAGGCGTTGAAGCCCACGGCCGCCCCATCGGGGTTGTCCACGTACTCCCACGTGAGCACCTCACCGGTAAGGTGCAGGGCATCGGGGAACACCTGCCGCAGCAGCGCGGTGACCGATCGCAGGCCCTCAGGCGACAGGTCCAGCAGGCGCAGGTCGTAGGCGCTCATCGGGGGCAAGATAGAAGCGCGGCCGCGGGTGGCTACATTCGCCCCGCGTCGTGGTTCCGGGATGCCGCAAGGCCCTCCGGATGAAAAGGGAATCCCGTGAGAACCGGGAGCTGTTCCCGCAGCTGTGAACCCCTGACGCCCGCTGCACAACGCCACTCCGCGCCCGCGGGGGAAGGCGCGGCGGGTAGGGGGGTGAGCCAGAAGACCTGCCACCACGCCGGTCCCTTCGGGGGCCGTTGGAGCATGGCCCCGGGAGCAGGGCCGGGAGGCTTGCGGTACAGGCATCCGTCCGATCCCGGGGTTTCACCTGTGAGAACGCCGTGCGGTGAACACGGCAACCTAACCCCCCTTTCCATGTACCGTTCATTCCTCTCCGCAGGCCTTTGGGCCGCCGCACTGACCGTCGGTGCGCAATCCTCGGTGCACCAGGTGCTGGTGCTGAACGAGGGCTATTACAACATGGCCACGCAGACCCAGGAAGCGCCTGTTTCCCTGGGCAGCTACGACCAGGTGGCGGGCACCTACCAGACCGTGCTCACCATCGCCGATGTGCGCTGGGGCAACCACGTGGCGGTGGAGGACGGCATCGCCTATGTGGCGGCCGACTCGCTGTTGTTGAAGGTGGATGCCGACACCTGGCAGGTGCTTGACCAGACGGTGGTGCATGGCATCCGACGCTTCGCCATCGCGGACGACCAGGTGGTGTGCACCAAAGGCGAGGTGGGCGGCCTGCCCACCTATGTGGAGGTGCTGGACAAGGCCACGCTCGACCTGCTCTACAGCATAGATGGCACCACGCTGCCGCACAGCTGCGAGGACGTGGAGGTGGCCGACGGCAAGGCGTACATCGCGGTGAACAACGGCTTCGACTGGGGTAACGCGGTGGGCTACGTGGGCGTGCTCGACCTCGCCACCGGCACCTGGCAGGGCACCATCGACCTGGGGCCCGACGGCATCAACCCCGAGAACCTGATGGTGACGGCCGATGCCATCTACGCCTTCAACAACAAGGATTTCAGCGGAAGCAGCATCAGCCGCATCGGGCGCGCCACCGGCTCGCTCACCTACACCAGCAACGTGGCGCTCAACAGCGGTTGCGCCGCGAGCACGCTGGCAGATGGCAAGGTGTGGTTCATGGAGTACGCCCAGGGCGAGCTCGCGCGCTTCGACCTGGCCACCGATGCCGTGGCCGACACGCTCGCCGGTTCCCCCTTCGTGTACGGCCTGCAGGACGACCCGCTCAACGGCGTGCTCTACGCCACCACCACCGACTTCCTCACCACGGGCGAGCTCCACGTGTTGTCCTATGGCGGTTCGGTG
>JBIJCH010000339.1:0-3133 GCA_044344815.1 Flavobacteriales bacterium
AGAACGTGGCCAAGTTCGGCGTGAAGGCCGTGGTGGCCATCAACCACTTCCCCACGGACACGCCCGAGGAGATCGACCTGATCAAGGCCTACTGCAGGGAGCGCGGGGCCGAGGCGGTGCTCGCCCAAGGCTTCGCGAAAGGCGGGGATGGCATGACCGACCTCGCCAGCGCCGTGCTCCGCGTGATCGAGGAAGGGAAGAGCAACTTCAAGCCGCTCTACGACCTCAACGGATCCATCAAGCAGAAGATCGAGACCATCGCCCGCGAGATCTACCGCGCCGACGGCGTGGACTACAGCGGCGATGCCGAGACCGCCCTGCGTCGCATCGACAAGCTGGGCCTGAACAACGTGCCCATCTGCATGGCCAAGACGCAGTACAGCTTCAGCGACAACAAGGAGCTGCGCGCCGCGCCCACCGGATTCCGCATTACCGTGCGCGACATCGAGATCAGCGCCGGCGCCGGCTTCGTGGTGCCCATCTGCGGCGAGATCATGCGCATGCCGGGACTCCCAGAGGTGCCCGCCGCCGAAGGCATGGACATCGATGCCAACGGGGTGATCAGCGGGTTGAGCTGATCATTCCACCAGCACGCGTTGTGTGCCCTTGGCACTGCGTACCAGGTAAAGCCCCGGTGGCAGCCCATCCACATCCGCGACCGTACCGGTGGCCGTGTGTGTCACAGGTGCCTGCACTTCGCGCCCGGCGATATCGGTCCAGCGCAGCGGGCCGAAGGTGCCTGGCAACGTGACGGTGGTTGTTGCGGGCACCGGGTAGGGCAGCTCGTGCGCCACCGCTTCCACGGCCATGCCCGTGGTCATGCACGCGCAACCGGAGAAATGGTTGACACAGAAGATGGGGGTGGCGGGTGTTGACGCGGCGTCGAGCACGATGCCGCCCGTGGTGGTGCTGCCCCCGACCCAGCTGCCGTTGATACCGCCCCAGTAGAAGATGCCGTTCGTCTGGTCCACGCACGATCCGGTGAGCGCCGGCTTCAGGAGTGCATTGGGCGTGTGTGACAGGGAGAGATGGGTCACGATCCCGGTGAGCGGGTCCACGGTGGAGACCCACTTGCCATCGCCGCCTTCGATCGCCGGCCCGAACGAGGTGCCGAGGACCTGGCCCGTGCTGCAGTCGTAGGACAGGTGGCCGAACTGCTCGCCGGGCAGGTCGATCATGGGCGTGTTGTACAGCAGCGTGCCTTGGTCGATGTCGATGCCCATGATGGCGTTGATGTTCTCGAACCCGTACACCCGGTCCACCGGGTCGATGTACGAGCCCGCGCCCATCATGAACATCATGCTGGAGGGCATGGCCAGCACCGTATGGAACTGGTTCGCGTTGAGGTCGTAGCGCGCGAACACGATGCTGTCCGGCGGGTCGTTCACGAAGCCGTACAGCGATGCGGTGCAGGGGGCGTACTCAATGAAGTTGAAGAAGGCCGAGGCCGCCATGGGCAGCGCCACGGAGCTGGTCGGCAGGATCCCGTCGGGGTCGAGCGCATACAACTCGGTGCCGGTGCAGAAGAGGAACAGCCCCTGGTCGGTGTCCACCGCCCCGCTCGCCATGCTGCTGATCTGCCCGAAAGGCAACGTCTCGATGTCCGTGATCACCATGCTCGTGAGGTCCAGCGAGCAGAAGGAGAACACCCCCGGCGAAGGGTTGTGGATGCCGTAGAGCGAACCGGGTGATTGAGCCCTGCCCAGCAAGGCGACCAGCGAGCAGAGCAACACGAGGGTGTGGCGTTGGCCTGGCATGATGCGTGGATCCGGGTCATGAAAATACGGTGATCGGACCCGTTCAAGGTGCCCGACGCCGAAGCCCTGGATGTCGATGCGAACGGCGTGGACAGTGGGTTGAACGGAAGGGCGCTCAGGCATCCTGAACATCCTCGAAGGACCGCCGATGCCGCACGTTCCGTCCCGGGACCCGTTACGCCATGTTCTACAGGGCATTCCACGGTCACATCAATTCCCCATGACCATGCACCGCATCCTCGTCTGCATCGCGCTTGCCCTCGGTATGCTGCTCCTGTTCACCGCTGCCATCCCCGCACCCGGCGGAGCGCCCTACATCACCATTGCCGGCAAGGCCTCCGGCACCATCACCCGCAAGGAATGGGGCGCGGTGACGGCCTTGGAGATCAAGGGATGCGTGTCCAAGCCGGTGATCACCAAGTGCACCGTGCACTTCACCGGAGGGAAGGGCAAGCCTGTCACCGCCACCGTCGAAGGAGCGAAGCTCACGGCCGAGCAGAAGGACCTTGTTGCCAGGCTGCCGGCCAACACACGCTTCACCGTGCGCGTGGAGGCCTTCGAAGGCAAGATGAAGCTCGACGTGCGCGAGGCGGTGTTCACGCTGGTGGAGTGACGCACTACTGCACCACAAAGGGCCGCGTGTGGACGGCGCCATCCGCCGTTATGGCGTGGAGCAGGTACATGCCTGGTGCCAGCCCTTCCAGGTCCACATCTGCCTGTGTTCCGCTCACCCGGAGATCGCGCACGACGCGCCCGTCCACGGTGAGCGATCGGAGCTGCCGCAGCTGGGTTTCGGCCATGCGCACGGTGATCCGGTCGTGCGCCGGGTTGGGGTACACCTGCACCTGCCCCTGCCCCTGCCCCTGGATACCTGTGCTCACGCTCGCCACCAGCTCACTGGTGTTGGTGCGGATCGGCGGGTTGAAGTCGAAGAAGATGTCGGCCGCGTTGGACAGCACGGTGCCGGCGGCCAGCGGCTGCACCGGCCGGATGCGGAAGCCCACCGCCCCGTGGCTCAGCGGCTCGTTGGTGTTGCTGTCGGGCAGCAGGATGTTGGCGAAGCGCCACTCCACCACGCGGCCGGGCTTGAAGCTCACGGTGAAGGGGTGGCTGGCCGCGCCCTGCTCGAAGGTGGCCATGTCCAGGTCCGCCGCGAGCGTGTCGGTGATCACCACGGTGAAGGCCGTATCCGTTCCGGTGTTCTGGAAGCGGATCACGTAGTCGATCCATTCGTCCTGCGCGAGCACGTAATCGGTCGCGCTCTGCCGGGTGCTGGTGAAGGCGGTCTTGTCGTTGGGGTCGTAGCTGCCGGTGATGGTGCGGCTCGCGGTGAAGGTGTTGTTCGCGGTGTTGCCTTCCGCGCCGTTGTTCACCGC
>JBIJCH010000341.1:0-3126 GCA_044344815.1 Flavobacteriales bacterium
GTGGCGGTCGTACAGCACGATGGGGTCGCCATCGTTGGAGCTGCCGGCCCACAGGGTGCTCAGGCTGAAAGGGCCGCCCAGGGTGGCGCCGGTCTTGCTGTACACGCGGTAGGCCGTGTTCACCGCCTGCACGTAATGGTCCGGGCCTGCGGAGCCGCTGGGGTCGGGCGGGTAGCCCGAGCCGGACTGGCCGCCCCAGCTCTCCAGGGGTTCGCGCCGCTGACGCGTGGCGGCCTCGCGCTGGAGCACGGGGTCACCGTCCTTCGGAAGGGCATCGGGGTTCACCGTGTCATAGCGATCCATGTCGTTCCGGACCATGCGCCGCGCCACCGGGGGCGTGTCGGGGTCGTCGGCCACCACGGGCCATTCCCGCATGGGCGGGGTGTGCAGGAAGGCGGTGGGGCGCACGGTGGTCACCTCCTGGCCCAGTCGGTTCAGCACGGTGATGGGCAGGGACGACTGGGACTGGGCGCTGAGCAGGCCAAGGATGCCAAGGATGGCGGGGATGAGGCGGTGGATCATGGGGAGCAACAAGGCGGGCAAGGTAGCCGCCGATCGGTATGCCCGCCAGTGCGAAAGGGGATGAACGGGGGATCCCGACCGACCAGGCGGAACCGAACACCGGACGGGGGTGGGGTGTTGCACGTGCATGGACCGTTCGGAATTCCTGAGGCAGATGGGCCTGGTGGCCGGAGGCACCCTGCTGGTGGGCTGCCTTGGTGCGTGCCGCAAGGACGATGAGGATGATGGCCCGGCGCCCCTGGTGCGCGACTTCACCCTCGACCTGGCGGCTGCCGAGAACAGTGCCCTGGGTCAGGACGGTGGCTCGCGCGTGGTGCAGCAAGTGTTGGTGGTGCGCACGGCGCCCGGGCAGTTCACGGCGGTGGCCGCCACCTGCACGCACCAGGGCGGCACGGTGCAGTTCCAGGGTGCCACCAACGACCTGCGCTGCCCGGTGCATGGCGCGCGCTTCGCCCTCAACGGCGACGTCACCGCCGGTCCGGCCACGCGCGACCTGCAGCGGTTCAACACGCAGCTCACCGGCACGCTCCTTCGCGTGTTCTCCTGATCCGGAAAGGCCTTGTTCGCCTGCATGAGGGGGCTTTTTCCCCATGCCCCTGTTCATCACGGTCCATCAAGGGTTGGGTGTTCGTAATCACCCCGGTGGAGGCTCCGGGCCAAGGCCGGCAAGGGGCCAATTTGGCGGCATGTCAGCCGCTGCGTTCGAACTGCGTTGGAACCGCATCCTGCGGTCCCGGGAAGAAGGGTATGAGGAGCTCACGGACCACCTGGGCCGGTACGCCAGCCTGGGACCGCTGGTCCGCCTGGGCTTTCTCCGACGGCGTGAGGAGAACGGGGAGCACCAGCGCTACCATGGGTATGTGCCCACCGAGCGGGGCCTTGAGTTCCTGCTCCACATACCGGAGAAGGAGCTGATCCTCGTTCGTCCCGGCATGGCGGCACCCTTGCAGGCCGCGCTGCGGAAGGACCCCGCCAAGGACGCCGTGTTCAAGGAGACCTATGCCGAGCCTACCGCCGGGCAGTTCATGGCCGTGGAGGAGCAGCGAGAACGGGCCGGCCGCGATGTGTGGCGCGCCCAGCGGGCCGAGCAGTTGAAGCAGTTCCTGCTGCAGGGCTTCATGGACATCACGGCGTTCACCAAGCGCACCGGCGTGGGCGAAGGCGCGCTCCTGCGCATGGGGCTCTGCGAGCCGGTGGAGAACCGTGTCCACGACCGGGCCCTGTCCCTCTCGCTCACGAAGGAAGGCGCCCGGTTCCTGCACATCGCCGACCCCTGGGCCCTGCTGTTGGTGAAGCCCGGCATGGAGTTGCCGCTGTTCGAGCGTTGCGAACCGGCCAAGGCGGAGTACTGGTGCGCATTGCCCTGAGCCGCGCTCAGGTCTTGCGGCTTTTCCCCACTTGGAGATCGCCGGCCTCGAAGCGCCGCAGCAGCTCGGCCACGCGCTTGACCTGTGTGGCCTCCGTCTTTGCGCTGCCCACCCAGTAGCACATGCTGCGTTTCATGCCGGGCGTGAGCGCGTACCACGCGGCCTTCATCTCCGGCAGGAAGTCGAGGGTCTCGGCCAGCGCCTCGGGCAGGTCCAGTTCATCCGGGTTGGGGTGCTTCCAGATCTCAACCTGCACCGGGTCGCCCACACGCTTGATCTTGGCCGCCTTGGGGATGGGGATGCCGTGAGGCCGCGATCGGTGCCGCCGCCTTGCCGCCGGGCACGCTCGCATGGCGCCGCGATCGGTCCGGGTGAACCGTTCAATGCGCATCGAACCAGGTCCACGCCGCCTCGAACACCTCCTGCATGCGCTGGTGGTCGGGCGGCCTGTTCGCAGGCCCGGTGTCCCAGCAGTTGAAGTGGTGATCACAGCCGGGAAGGTTCACATGGGTGAGGTTCTTCTTGCCCAGGCGCAGGAATTCCAGCCGCAGGTAGTCGTTGCCAAGCACGTTGGAGTTGCTGTCCATGGTGCCCTGCACGAAATAGATGGGGATGTCCAGCCGGGTGAAGTACGCGATGGTCGGCGGTGAAGTGAAGCTGCTCCAGCGCAGGTGGCTGTGCCCATACCATTCGCCCGTGGTGCTCGTGGGGTCCGCATGGATGCGGGCGAAGTCGAGGAAAAGACTGTCCACCGCCGCCTGCGCCTGCGCATGGGTTATGTCGCCGCGCTCGGCGGCCATGCGCTGGTCGATGATCAGGTCATAGAACTGGTTGAGCGCATCCCCGGCGATGGCCATCACATGGGTCACCCGGGGGTTCACCACGGCCACGCGGGGAGCCACCTGTGCGCCTTCCGAGTAGCCAAGCACGGCCACACGCGACCGATCGCAGGGATATCCGGACAGGACCAGGTCGATGGCCCGGCTCGCGGCCAAGGTGCGCCAGCCAGCACTGAGGCGACGGGTGTACTCCGGGGGCGGTATCCGGTCCTCTGCCCGGCCCCGGACGCTGTCGACCAGTCCCAGGCCGGGCTTCCCCAGGAGCACCACATGGTAGCGGCATCCAAGTTTCCGGTGAGGGAACGGGATGGTGGAATACATCCGCCATGAGCCGTCAGTGCCTTGTACATTGCTGAAGATCGGACCGGCCCCGGAGCCGTCCAGGTAGAGCAGCACCG
>JBIJCH010000032.1:0-11120 GCA_044344815.1 Flavobacteriales bacterium
GGCTCCAGAACGCGCGGATGCTGCGGGCGATGTACGGCATGTTGAAGTTCTCCATGAACTCGAAGCCGAAGAGCCGGCCGAGCCCGATGGCCATGTCGCTGTAGCCGCTGAAGTCGAAGTAGAGCTGGATGGAGAAGGCGAGCGTGCCGAGCCAGGCCACACTGGGCGGCAGGTGCGCGTGGGGGATGGCGAAGATGGCGTTGCTCACCCGGGCCACGGTGTCGGCCACGAGCAGCTTCTTGCCCAGGCCGATGATGAATCGGCGAACCCCGCTGGCGTAGCGCTCCAGGGTCACCTGGCGGTCGTCGATCTGCTGGGCCACGTCCACGTACCGCACGATGGGACCGGCGATCAGCTGGGGGAAGAGCGCGATGTAGAGGGCGATGGCGCCGGGGCGCTTGTGCGCGGGGGCATCCCCCCGGTACACGTCGATCACGTAGCTCATCCCCTGGAAGGTGAAGAAGCTGATGCCGATGGGCAGGTGCACCGGGTCGAGGTGGATCAGGGGCACCTCGAACAGGCGCAACAGCTCGTTGATGTTGTCGACGAGGAAGTTGGCGTACTTGTAGAAGGCCAGCATCCCCAGGTTCACGATCACGGCCAGGGCCACCGCAGTGCGTTGGGCGGGCTGCCCGCGCGTGCCATCGATCCACAGGCCGAACAAGTGGTTGAGCAGGATGCTGGCCAGCATCACCAGTACATACCCGAGCTCGCCCCACGCGTAGAAGAGCAGGCTGGCCACCGTGAGCACCGTGTTCTTCGCCTTCAGGCTGCCCGCGAGAAGGGTGGCCAGCAGCACCAGGGGCAGGAACAGGAAGAGGAAGACCGGTGAGCTGAAGACCATGAGGCATACCGGCCGCAGGGGACGGGTCGGAGGCTGACGAAAATAGGCCGGACCTTCACACGGACCGGTTCATTCATCATGTTAAGCCAATGTTAGATCGGAGTGAACTTAACCTACCTTCGTGACGTTCAAGGGTGAAACGACCTGCCATGCGCACGCTGCTCATCGCCTTCGTCCTGTTGCTGTCCGCACCTGCACTTGCGCAGCGTGGCGTGGAGCGGGAGCACGATAGGGATGGCGGCCTGCGGAGCACGCGCTACACCAAGGACGGCCGCGAGTACGTGTTCACCTACCATGCCAACGGCAAGCTGGCCAGCACCAGCGAGTACGTGGGTGGGCGCCGCGATGGCCTGTGGAAGGTCTACGACGAGCAGGGCACCCTGGTGGTGCGGGCCTGCTTCGATCAGGGACGGCGTTGCGGCACGTGGGAGTTCTTCAGCCAGGCGGGCACCCTGCGCGGCCGGCTCACCTATTTCGAAGGTGCCCTGGCAGGCGGCGAAGCGTTCGACCATTCGGGCACGCTGCTCGAAGCGCGCGCCTATTGAGCGTTCACTCGTCCAGGAACCAACGCCACCCGGGGTGACCTGCCAGCCGGAGCAGGAGCACGGTCCCCAGCACCGCCACGAGCAGGATGAAGGGCCAGCCCTGCGGCCAGCTCTGCAGCTTGAACATCGCGCCGACCTCGATGATGGCAAGCAGGATGAAGCATGCTTGGAGCGCGGACACAAGGGTTCGCGTGGTGGGCCGCCCGCCCTGGAGCGCTCCTGCGAACACATCATTCCGCTTCAAGGCGGTGGTCAGGGAAAGCAGCACGGCCGTGCTCAGTCCCCAAGCCAGGGGCCGCGCAAGCGGGCGGGCGGGAGGGAAGTACTTCCCGGCCAGCCAGAGCACGGACATCAGGATGGCGAAGGCGGCGAGCACCTTGCGGCGGCTCATCCCTTCTTGAACAGGTTCCCCGGTTTCTCGAAGGCCTTGAACTCGATGGCGTGGCCGTCGGGGTCCTCGATGAAGAGGCTCATCTGCTCGCCCACCTGGCCTTTCATCACCACGTGAGGGTCGATGAAGAAGGTGACACCCACCTTCTTGAACTTGTCGCGGAGCTTCTTCCAGTCGTCCATGCCCAGCACGATGCCCCAGTGGTCGCTGGGGATGTTGCTCTTCGGGTTGAAGATCCGCGCGGTCTTGATGAGCTTGGGGACCTCCTGGATGGTGAGCTGGTGGCCGAAGAAGTCGTAGTCCACCCAGTGCTCGGCGCTGCGCCCCTCGGGGCAGCCCAGCAGGCCGCCGTAGAAGGCCTTGATGCGTTTGAGGTCGGTGGTGGCGAAGGCGATGTGGAACTTCCCCTGCAGCATGGTGGATGCGCCGGCGCTGGTGCGGAGGCGCAGGCCTGAAGGTAGAAGGGCGCGTTGCGGGCCCGGCGTGGGGAGGCCCGGAAAGATGAACGCCGGCCGGTTGATCACCGACCGGCGTCCGGTCCTTTCATGGGCTGCAACGGCTACTCGTCGTCCTCGTCCTCATCGCCGCCGCCGCTGTCGTCGCCGTCCTCGTCCTCATCGCCGCCGTCGTCCTCGTCGGCCTCCTCCTCCTCCTCTTCATCGGCGCCTTCGGCACCTTCCAGGTCGGCGCCCTCGCCGGCCTCGATGTCCTCGCCGCCGCCGCTGCTGTCCTCCTGTTCCAGGAACTGGTCGATCTCCTCCCGGCTCTCGGGGTTGATCTTGATCAGGTAGATGGCGTCGGCGGTGCGCAGCTCGATCACCCGCAGGCTGTCGCCCTTGGCGGTGGCGATGGTGCGGATGTGCGAGTTGTCGATGCCGTCAGGGTATTGTTCCTGCAGCTTCTCGCGCAGCTCGTCGGTGAGCGTGTTGAAGGAGCGTATCAGTCGTTGCATGCGTGGCGGACGGGCTTACATGTCGAGGATGTACGCGAACATAAGCGGCGCCACGATCGTGGCATCGCTCTCGATGATGAATTTCGGCGTGTCGATGTCGAGCTTGCCCCAGGTGATCTTCTCGTTGGGCACGGCGCCGCTGTAGCTGCCGTAGCTCGTGGTGCTGTCGCTGATCTGGCAGAAGTAGCTCCAGAAGGGGATGCCGTCCATCTGCAGGTCCTGGTGCATCATGGGCACCACGCAGATGGGGAAGTCGCCGGCGATGCCGCCGCCGATCTGGAAGAAGCCGATGCCCTTGCCGGCGCAGTTGTTCTTGTACCAGTCGGCCAGGAACATCATGTACTCGATGCCGGTCTTCATGATGGCCGGGGTGCAGTCGCCCACCAGGCAGTGCGCGGCGAAGATGTTGCCCAGGGTGCTGTCCTCCCAGCCGGGCACCACGATGGGCAGGTTGCGCTCGGCGGCGGCCACCATCCAGCTGTCCTTGGGGTCGATCTGGTAGTACTGCTTCAGCACCCCCGAGTTGATCATCTCGTAGAAGTACTGGTGGGGGAAACGGCGGTTGCCGCTGGCCTGGTCGCTCTTCCACAGGTCGGTCACGTGCTTCTCCAGGCGGCGGAAGGCCTCGTGCTCGGGGATGCAGGTGTCGGTCACCCGGTTCATGCCGCGGTCCAGCAGGGCGCGCTCCTGCTCGGGGGTGAGGTCGCGGTAGTTGGGCACGCGCTCGTAGTGCTCGTGGGCCACCAGGTTCATCACGTCCTCCTCGAGGTTGGCGCCGGTGCAGCTGATGATGTCGACCTGGCCCCGGCGGATCATCTCCGCGAGGATCTTGCCGAGCTCACCGGTGCTCATGGCGCCCGCGAGGGTCACCATCATCTTTCCTCCGGCGGCCTTGTGGACCTTGAAGGCCTTGGCGGCGTCCATGAGCGCGGCTGCATTGAAATGCAGGTAGTGGCGCTCCATGAAGGCCGAAACGGGACGTGCGTTGCTCATGGGGTGGAAAACCGGGCCGAATATAGACCCCGGAGGGGATGTGCAAGGGGGGGGCACGCAAGCCGTTGGCCTTGGCGTGGCCTACTCGCCCTCACCGTAGCTCACCTCCTCCGGTGCATCCTCCTTCTTCGCCCCCTTCAGCTCGGTGTCGGCCTTGATGCCGCCGAGCAGTTCCAGGTTGATGCCGTCGCTGAGGCCGGTGCGGATCCAGGTGCGCTTCCAGCCCTCGCCGTCCTTCACCTGCACGAAGGCGCTGTCGCCCTTCTTGTTGAACTCCACGATGCTCTCGGGCACGGTGAGCACGCTGTCGCGCTTCTCGAGCACGATGTCGGCGTTGGCGCTGTACCCGCTGCGCAGGCGCTGGCCCTCCTTCAGCTTCACGGCCGCGCGGATCTCGAACTGTACCGCGCCGTTCTCCTCCACGCCCTTGGGGGCGATGTACTCGAGCTCGGCGTCCCAGCGCGCGTCCTCGATGGCGCCCACGGTGAGCACCACGGGCATGCCCAGCTTCACCTTGCCCACCTCGCTCTCGTCCACCTTGCCCTGGAAGATCAGGTCGGCCATGTCGGCCACGCTGGCGATGGTGGTGCCCTCGTTGAAGTTGTTGCGCTCGATCACGCTGTTGCCCTCCTTCACGGGCACGTCGAGCACCATGCCGTCGATGGTGCTGCGCACGATGGTGTTGCCGGCGCTGCTGCGGCTGATGCCGTCGCGCACCACCTGCAGGGCCTCCTGGGCGGCGGCGAGCTCCTGCTTCGCGTTCTTCAGGGCCACGTCGAAGCCCTGCATCTCGGCCGCGCTGATCACGCCCTTGTCGGACAGGGGCTTGTTGCGGTCGTAGTTGAGCTGGGCGTTCTGCACCCCGATCTCGGCGTTGCGCACGCGGTTCTCGGCGTTGCTCAGGCTCAGCATGTCGGGCACGATCTTGATCTTGGCCAGGGGCTGGTCCTTCTTCACCTCGTCACCGGCCTCCACGTACAGCTCGGCGATGATGCCGCTGACCACGGGCTTGATGAGGATCTCCTTGCGCGGCACGATCTTGCCGTTGGCCACGGTCTTCTTCACCACGTTGTTCTTCCGCGGCTTCTCCACGGCGTATTCATCGGGCTTGCTGGCGCTCTTGGTGTAGAGGAAGTACATCGTCCAGATGAACAGGACGCCAAGCCCGATGAACAGGAGGTATTTCAGGATCTTTTTCATGGGTCGATGATCGCGTAACGGGTCGGTGCGGTGTGTCAGTCGGCGCGCAGGGCGTCCACGGCGTTGATGGCGAGGGCGCGGCGGGCGGGAAGAAGCCCGGCGATGAGGCCCGCGACGATGAGCACGCCGAAAGCCACCAGGGCCACGAAGAGGTCCACGCCGGGGTCCTTGAAGAAGTCGGCATTGCCGGCCACGCTGCGCACGGCCTCCAGCACGCCCACACCGGCGAGCAGGCCGAAATAGCCGGCGATGAAGGTGAGGGTGAGGGCCTCCTGCACGATCTGGCCGGTGATCATGCGCGGGGTGGCGCCCAGGCTGCGGCGGATGCCGATCTCCTTGGTGCGCTCCTGGATGCTCACGAGCATGATGTTGCCGATGCCGATGGCGCCGGCCAGCAGGGTGCAGATGCCCACGAACCAGCTGAGCCCGCTGATGCCGATGAACAGGCCGTTCATGTTGTTGTAGAACTCCTGCATGTTCCAGCTGCCGAAGGCCCCGTCATCGGTGGGGTCCACCTTGTGCTTGCGGGCCATCAGGGTGCGCACCTCCTTCTCCACCTTGGCCACGTCAACGCCGGGCTTTGCGATGATGGTGAACCAGTGCACCTCGTTGAGGCTGTTGAAGGCCTTCTGGAAGGTGGTGAAGGGCACGTAGATCTTGGCGTCGGGGTTGTCGCCCATCTCGGCGCTGCTCTTCTTCTTGCTCACGCCGATCACCTGGAAGTACACGCCGTTGATCTTGATGTACTTCCCGATGGGGTCATCGGGCTTGAACAACTGGTCCACCACGTCCTGCCCGATCACGGCCACCTTGCGCTCCTCGCTCAGGTCGCTGTGGTTGAGGAAGCGGCCCTGCGGCAGGCGGATGGCCTCCACCTGGATCACCTCGGGCTCACTGCCGTACACGCTGAAGGCGCCCACCTTGGTGCCGTAGCTCACGTTGTTGCCGCTCTGCCAGCCGCCCAGCTGCAGCTGCGGCGAGCACAGTTCCAGGCCGGGCACGTTCCGGCGGATGATGCCGATGTCCTCGTTGTCGAAGTGGAAGCTGCGCCCCTTCTGGAAGCCCGCGTAAGGCTTGGTGGTGGGCATGGTCCACATGAACGCACTGTTGGTGGCGAAGCCCTCGAAGCCGCCGAGCACGGCGTGCTTCAGGCCGTTGCCCATGCCCAGCATCACCACGAGCATGAAGATGCCCCAGCCCACGCCGAACATGGTGAGGAAGCTGCGGAGCTTGTTGCGGCTCAGCACGTTCCAGATCTCGCCCCAGCGGTCGTTGTCGAACATGACTATTCGTATCGCAGGGCCTCGATGGGACGGATGGCCGCGGCGCGGCGCGCGGGGATGTAGCCGGCCAGGGCGCCGGCGATCACCAGGGCGAACAGCGCCCACAGGGCCACATTGAGCTGGATGGTGGGGTCGCGGAAGAACTCGCTGCCGGGCACCACGCTGGCGATGCCCTCCATCAGCAAGATGCCCAGCACCAGGCCCATCCAGCCGGCCATGCCGGTGACGAAGACGGACTCGAGCATCACCTGGCCCACCACGTTGGCGGGGGTGGCGCCCAGCGCCTTGCGGATGCCGATCTCCTTGGTGCGCTCCTTCACCACGATGAGCATGATGTTGCTCACGCCCACGATGCCGGCGATCAGCGAGCCGATGCCCACGAACCACAGGAACGCGGTGATGCCGTTGAACACGTTGCCGATGGTGCCCACGTTCTCCACGTTGTTGTTCACCCACAGCGCCCGTTCGTCGGTGGGGTCGAAGTCGTGGCGGCGCGCCAGGGTGTGGATGGCGCGCTGCTCGGCGCGCTTGGCCCCGGCGATGCTGGCGTCGGCGAAGCTGAAGGTGATGTCGTCCACGGTGCCCTGCGCATTGAAGACCTTCTGGGCGGCGCTGAGGGGGATGAACACGGGGCTGCGCTGCCCGCGCTCCATGCCGCCGGACTCGAACGCATAGAGGCCCACCACCTCGAAGGGGATGCCGTTCACGTTGATCCACTTGTGCAGGGGCTCCTCGTCCTTGAAGAGCTCATCCACCACGTCCTGCGCGATCACGATCACCTTGCGGTCCTGCACCTGGTCCACCTCGTTGATGAAGCGGCCCTTGAGGATCCGCTGGTGCCTCAGGTACTGGTACTGGGGCTCGATGCCACGGATGCCGAAGCTCCCGCTGTTCTTGCCGTATTGCAATTTGCTCTGGCCGCGCCACACGCTGTACTGCCCGCTGATGTGCTGGATGCCGGGGATGGCGTTGCGCAGCGCTTCGATGTCGGCCTCCTCCAGCACGATCTTCCGGTTGGGCTGGAAGCCCTTCCACGGCTTGCTGGTCTCGTTGCCCCAGATGCGGATGCTGTTGGTGGCGGTGTTGCGGAAGTTGAACTCGAAACCGTTGCGCAGCCCCGCGCCCGCGCCGAGCAGGATGATGAGCATGAAGATGCCCCAGAACACGGCGAAACCGGTGAGCATCGCGCGCAGCTTGTTCTTGCCGATGCTCTGGAACACCTCGCCCCACTTCTCCCTATCGAACATCGCCTGTGGGTTTGGTGCCCATGCGCACGCCGTCCATGCCTGCGCCCAGGGCCCTGGGGTCCAGGTGTGCGTTCTCGATCAGCCCGTCGCGCAGGTAGATCACGCGCTGCGTGGCCGCGGCCACGTCGTGCTCGTGCGTCACGATCACCACGGTGAGGCCCAGGTCCCGGTTCACGCGGGTGAGCAGCTCCATCACCTCGTGGCTGGTGGTGCTGTCCAGGGCGCCGGTCGGCTCATCGGCGAGGATGATCTTCGGGTTGCTGATGAGCGCGCGCGCGATGGCCACGCGTTGCTTCTGGCCGCCGCTGAGCTCGTTGGGCAGGTGGTGCGCCCATTCCTTCAGGCCCACGTTCTCCAGCATGGCCAGGGCCAGGTCGTTGCGCTTCCTGCGGGCCACGCCCTGGTAGTACAGCGGCAGGGCCACGTTCTCCATGGCGTTCTTGAACCCGATCAGGTTGAAGCTCTGGAAGACGAAGCCGATGTACTTGCTCCGCAGCTGGGCGCTCTCCGTTTCGCTCTGGCCCTGGATCGGCATCCCGTCCAGCCGGTACTCGCCGCTGTCGTAGCTGTCCAGGATGCCGATGATGTTGAGCAGGGTGCTCTTGCCCGAGCCCGAGCTGCCCATGATGCTCACGAACTCGCCCCGCCCGATCCCCAGGTCGATGCCCTTGAGCACCGGAAGCACGTTGGCGCCGGTGCGGTAGGCCTTGCGGATGCCCTTGAGCTGGATCATGGCTTCGAAAGTACCGGTCCGTGGACGAAGCCGGGGCCGACTTACACGAACGGTGCGGACGGGGGAGGAGCGGCCGGGCTCACGACCGGCGGAAGATCACGTCCATCAGCGTGCGCTTCACGTGGATCTCCTGGAGCACCCCGTCGCGGTACACGTAGTGGTTCACGTGGCCGTTCGGGAGGGTGAGGGTGTAGGTGCCAGGACCGGCCTTGCGCAGCGGGCAGTCCTTCAGCACGCTCTCCACGAAGACCAGTTCCTGTCCCACGGGCTCCTCGAAGTACAGGCGCGAAGTGGTCCATTGCGTCCTGCGCTCGCAGTCGAAGGGCGCCTGCGGATGCACGTAGCAGTCGACCGCGCCACGCACCATGCTGCTGGAGTCGCGCACGGCATCGTTCACGCGAACGCTGGTGTGGCAGGCGGTGAGCTCGCCCCGGGTGTACTCCGTGCGCAGCGTGGAGCGGATCATCCGGGTCCAGATGACATCGAGTTCACAATGGGCCACCATGGAATAGACCTCTCCGTCGGGCATGGCCTGTCGGGAGGCGACCACATGGCCGATCACATCGTCGGCCTTGAGCACGTGGAAGGTGGAGATCTGCGCCAGGGAGCTGAGGGAGCCAAGGCACAGCACGAGGCCCAGTCTTCGCCACAGGTAGCATGTAGGTCGACCGATGGTCGTGGCGGAGAGCCGGGTGTTGACCTGCATGCCCCGCAAGATAGGAGGGTGATCCATGCGGTGGTGGGGTCCGGTGATGGGACGAGCCGTGTGCCCGTTGACCCCGTGCCCCCGCCTCACACCAGGTCCCACACCGTGTGCTTCCGCGCGGGCAGCAGGCACAGCACCGCGGCGGCCGGCAGGTTCGCGAAGGGCACGGCGGTGAGCAGGCCCAGCCAGTGCGCATGCCCCGCGTCGCGCAGGCGATGCACACTGTTCCACACCAGGCCCGCGAAGAAACCGAAGGTGCCCAGGCAGATGGCGAAGGGCACGGAGCCCTGCGTCCAGGGATGCACGAGCTCGAACGGGTTCAGCCACGAGAGCGCCACCAGGCCGGCCGGGGTGCCGGGCACCAGCGCCAGGGTCACCAGGTCGATGGCCGCCTTGCCCACGGCGAGCAGGGCGATGTTGCGCTGGTAGGTGAGCCGGCCGGTGCGGCCGTCGCAGTGCATCAATTCCTTGAAGGTCTTCATGGTCTTGGATGTTGTGCCCAGGTACTACCGGCAGAGGTCGTCCAGGGCGGTGTTCATGTCCGTGTGCGTGAAGCGGAAACCCGATTGCAGCGCCCGGGTGGGCACCACGCGCCGGCTCTTGATCACGAGCTCCACCTCGGTGCGCATGAGCCAGGCACCGATGGGCAGCATCCATGCGGCGATGGGGAACTGGAACGGCGGCCTCAGGCGCTGGCGCAGCATCCGCATCAGGTCGCGTTCGGGCAAGGGGCCGGGTGCGGCGAGGTTGATGATGCCCTCCGCCTGCGGTGTGTCGATGAGCCACTGAAAGAAGGCGGCCACGTCGGCTTCGTGCACCCAGCTCACGTACTGTGTGCCCGGACCGTGGTGTCCGCCCAGGCCCAGGCGCACGAGCTGCCGGAAGCGCGGGAAGGCCCCGCCGAGCGGGCTGAAGACCATCGCGCAGCGCACGGCCACCTGGCGCACGCCCGGCCGCGGGTGCGCGAAGAAGGCCTTCTCCCACGCCAGCACCACCTCCGGGCTGAAGTCGGTGCCGAGCTCGCCGGTGGCCTCGTCCATGGGCCGGTCCTCGGCGTGGCGGTACACGGTGGCGCTGCTCAGGTTGATCCACAGCTTCGGGGGCGTGGCGCAGCGCGCGATCGCAAGGCCCAGGACGTGGGTGGCGTCCACGCGGCTGTTGAGGATCGCGGCCTTGTTGCGGGCGTTGTAGCGGCAGTCCACGCTGCGGCCGGCCAGGTTCACCACCACCTCGGCGCCCTCGAGCCGCTCGGCCCACGCCTCGATGTTGCGGCCGTCCCAGTGCAGGAAGGTGACGCCGGGGGCACTGTGGTGTTGCGGGTGGCGGGTGAGCACGACCACGTTCCACCCGAGGCCGACGAAGTGCTGTTGCAGGATGCGGCCCATGGTGCCGGTGCCGCCCGCGAGGAGGATGGTCTGGTTCTTCATCGTGGTCACTCCGGGCTCGACCCGGAGTCGCGTGAATGACATCAGTAGATGGCTTCCGTGATCACCTGGCCAGCGGGGGGCATCGGCCGGTTCTCGCGGCTCTTGCGGCGGCCGCGGAAGAAGAGGTAGAGGTTCAGGAAGAGCATCACGCCCAGGTAGATGGCGAAGCCGCCCACCTTGTCGGCGAGCACCTCCACCAGTTCCTGGTTGGTCTCCAGCCCGCGGCGGATCTCGAGGATCTTCAGCGCGAAGCCCATGTTCAGCAGGTAGAAGCCCACCTCGAACAGGCGGTTGGTGCTGTCCGCGATGTCCTCCTTGCCGCGGAAGATGTCGAGCATGAACACGCGGGCGTTGCGGAAGAGGGTGCGCGCCACATAGAGGGTGAGGCCCAGGGCGAGCGGCAGGTAGATGAGGTAGGCGAGGACGGTCTTGTCGGTCATGGCTGTGGGTATTGTGTTCGTTGTTGGGACGCGAGACCTCGCGCCCTTGCCCGGCTCCAGATCAGGAGCACGGCGATGTTCTGGTAGTGGAGCCAGGCGAGCAGGAAGAGGATGGTGGCGATGCGCCCGGTGAGGGTGGCGAGCATCGCGGGCACGGTGGTGATGGGCTCCCAGCGACCGATCACCAGCGCGAGGTAGCCGGCGTTCACCACGTAGCAGCCCACGAGCAGCACGTTGTTCACGGCGTCCACGAAGGCGGCCTCCCCGTCGAAGATGCGCAGCATCCACACCCGCCCGTGCCGGTGGCTCACCTGCGCGGTCCACACGGCGATGGCCAGCATCGCCGGGAAGAAGAGCAG
>JBIJCH010000026.1:0-11732 GCA_044344815.1 Flavobacteriales bacterium
GACCCCCTGATCACCGTGACCGGCTGGGTGCGCGACATCCGCGACAGCTACGCCGACGCCAAGGTGTTCTGCGCCCCCATGCAGATCGGCACCGGCCAGCAGAACAAGCTGCTCGAGGCCATGGCCATGGGCGTGCCCTGCATCACCAGCGCGCTCGCCAACAACGCCGTGGGCGCGCCCCCCGGCTTGGCCATCCTCATCGGCGAGTCGCCCGCCGACTACGCGGAGCACATCCTGCGCCTGCTGGCCGACGAGGGCGAGCGCCGCCGCATCGCGGCCAACGGCCACACCTTCGTGCGCGAACGCTTCGACTGGGACCGCAGCGCCGCCCTGGTGGACGAGCTGCTGCAGGCCGGCCGCGCACGGTGAAGCAAGGCGCTGCATTGCGCGGTACCTTTGCGCCCCCTTCAGGAACGCGCCCGCCCATGACCGAGCCCATCCCCTTCGACCGCATCGAGGACGCCATCGACGACATCCGCCAGGGCAAGGTGGTGATCGTGGTGGACGACGAGGACCGCGAGAACGAGGGCGATTTCCTCACCGCCGCGCGCAACGCCACCCCCGAGGTGGTGAACTTCATGGCCAAGCACGGCCGCGGCCTCATCTGCGCGCCCCTCACCGAGCAGCGCTGCGCCGAGCTGGGCCTGGACCTGATGGTGCAGGACAACACCGCGCTGCACCACACCCCCTTCACCGTGAGCGTGGACGTGAAGGGGCGCGGCACCACCACCGGCATCAGCGCGGCCGACCGCAGCGCCACCATGATGGCCCTGATCGACCCCGCCACCAAGCCCGACGACCTGGCGCGCCCCGGCCACATCTTCCCCCTGAAGGCCCGCAACGGCGGCGTGCTGCGCCGCACCGGCCACACCGAGGCCGCGGTGGACCTGGCCCGCCTGGCCGGCCTGGAGCCCGCCGGCATGATCGTGGAGATCATGAACGACGACGGCACCATGGCCCGCCTGCCCGAGCTGCGCGAGATCGCCCGCCGCTTCGACCTCAAGCTCATCAGCATCGCCGACCTGGTGGCCCACCGCATGCGCACCGAGCGCCTGGTGGAGCGCGTGGTGGACGTGAAGCTGCCCACCGAGTTCGGCGACTTCGACCTCATCGCCTACCGCCAGGTGAACACCGGCGAGGAGCACCTGGCCCTGGTGAAGGGCAGCTGGCAGCCCGGCGAGCCCGTGCTCGTGCGCGTGCACAGCAGCTGCGTCACCGGCGACATCTTCGGCAGCCAGCGCTGCGACTGCGGCCCGCAGCTGCACGCCGCCATGCGCATGATCGAGCAGGAGGGCCGCGGCGTGGTGGTGTACATGCAGCAGGAGGGCCGCGGCATCGGCCTCATCAACAAGCTGCGCGCCTACAAGCTGCAGGAGGGCGGCGCCGACACGGTGGAGGCCAACCAGATGCTCGGCTTCGACATGGACACGCGCGACTACGGCGTGGGCGCCCAGATCCTGTTCGACCTGGGCGTGCGCAAGATGCGCCTGCTCACCAACAACCCCCGCAAGCGCACCGGCCTGGTGGGCTACGGGCTGGAGATCGTGGAGAACGTGCCCATCGAGGTGCAGGCCAACGAGCACAACCGCGACTACCTCCTCACCAAGAAGCTGAAACTGGGCCACAGCCTGCGGCTTGACGGCGGCCACTGACCGCAGCGCTCAGGGGAGCACCTCCCCCTCCAGCTGCGGCTCCTTCCCCCGCCGCGCCTTGCCGAACAGCTTGCGCCAGAACTCGCCGAAGGTGTCGAACTCCTCCTGGTAGCGCAGGCCGAAGCCCTGCGTGGTGGGCGCCTGGTCCGCCTGGTTCAGGTTGCGGTCGTTGCTCTGGCTGAAGGCCTTCAGGCGCAGCTTGCCCGCCTCGGAGATCAGGTACTCCACCGCGAAGTCGCCGATGAACTGGTTCTGCGTGGTGGTGGTCGAGGCCGACTGGTAGCCCAGGTTGGTGCTCACCTGCAGCCGCTCGTTGAACAGCTGCGTGCTCACGGCCACCTCCAGCTCGTCCTGCGTGATCTCGTTGCCGGGCCGGTAGTTCACCCCCAGGTCGAAGTCGTTGCTCAGGCGGTTCAGCCAGTTGCTCACCTGGTTGCTCAGCATCTCGCTGCCGGTGGTCTGCGCGAAGCCACCGCCCGAACTGCTCTGCCCGGTGGCAATGGTGCTGGGCGGGGTGAACTTGTTCATCACGATGAGGGAGAACACCTGCTTGTTCAGTTCGTCCGGCTCGCTGAGCACGCTGTTCACCTGGGTGCGCACGCCCTCGTCCACGCTGGGCAGCCGCACCTCGAACTGGATGTCGGGGTTCATCAGCTTGTCCTTCAGCCGCATCACCACCTCCACGGGCACGCGCTTCTTGTAGGCCTCGTTCTTCTCCAGCATCACGTCGTACAGCGCGGTGCGCAGCTTGTACACGGCGTTCACGTTCAGCACCGCATCGAAGGGGTCGCCGTACCAGGTGATGTGCCCGCCGGGGTCCACCCCGAAGCGCTTGTTCACCAGGTTGCGCAGGGTGAAGAGGTAGTCGCCGCCCACCACCTCCACGTCGCCCTTCATGCTGAAGTCGCCGGTGGGCGTCACGCTCATCTCCAGGTTGCCGCGCCCGCGCCCGCTGAGCACGTCGCCCACGGTGGGGTCGAAGATGAGTTCGAACACGGCCTCGGGCGTCACCTCCACGTTCATGTCGAGCCGGATGCCGGTGAGGTCCACCTCGGCCCGGGCGCTGTCGGCCCCCTGGCCCATGTTCAGGAAGCGCACGTAGCTGATGCTGCCCACCTCCATGCTGCCGCCCAGGGGCAGGTGGATGTTGGTGCCGGCCTCGGTGCGCGCATCCACGGTGATCTCCAGGTTGTCCGCATAGCCGCCCAGCTGCAGCCGCCCGGTGCCGTAGGCCTTGCCGTAGTACAGCTCGTTGCGCGCCGCATCGGTGTTCAGCACCAGCAGGCGGTCCATGTCCACCGACACGTCGAAGTTCCAGTCGCTGAAGCCGCGGTGCACGATGGTGCCGATGGCCGTGGCCGTGCGGCCCTCCTCGTCGCGCAGCTTCACCAGGTCGAGCGCGAAGTAGTTGGGGCGGATGTCCACCCGGTGGGTGAAGGTGTAGCGCGTGTTGGTGTAGTCGATGCGCACGCCGGCATCGCGCAGCAGCACGCTGCCGTTCATGAGGGGCTCGCCCAGGGTGCCGGTCACCTTGATGTCGCCGGTGACGGTGCCCGACAGCTCGCTCATGCCCTCGGGCAGGTAGGGCCCGATGAAGGACAGGTCGAAGCGGTCGAAGAGCAGGGTGAGATCGAGCTCCTCGGCGGCGCCGGGGGTGAGCTTGCCCACGAAGTCGAGCGCCTTGAGGGTGTCGCGCTGGAGGGCGCCGGTGAGGTCGATGTAGCGCAGCTGGTCGTTCCACGCGGCGGTCACGCGCATGTCGCCCACGCGCCGGTCGGCCACCGCGAAGCTGTCCAGCCTCAGCTCGCTCAGCACGAAGGGGTCGCCGTACAGGTCGTAGGCACGCCCCTCGCCGTTGAGCACCCCGTGCAGCTCGGGCCCCTGGTAGAAGGGCATCACGTTCTCCAGGCGCAGGCCGCTCACGGCGAAGCGGAGGTCCTTGGCGGGGTCGCGCGAGAGGATGCCGTCGAGCAGCACACGCTGCCCCTCGTTCCACAGCTCCAGGGAGTCGATGGCGACGGTGCTGCTGTCGATGCGCAGGTGCGCCGCCTCGGTGTTGCGCCACAGGCCGCGCCCGAAGTAGAGCCGGCTGGGCAGCAGGTCCATCTCCAGGGAGCGCAGGCCAAGCAGCTGGCCCTGCAGCTTCACCTCGCCCTCGGTGCCGTTGTTGGAGCCGCTCCAGCCGGCGGTGAGCGCGAACTCGTCCTGGTAGGCCTTGCCCGCCACGGTGATGCCGCTGAGGTAGGTGCTGTCGCTCAGGTTCTGCCGTGCGCTGGCGAAGCTGAAGAGCAGCACGTCGAGCGTCTTGTCCACGATCACGTGCACGCTGTCGCCGCTCAAGGCGCCGTACCGGATGTACGGGATGTCGGCATCAAGGTCGAGCCCGAAGGTGCGGCTGTCGAAGGAGCCGCGCGCGTACGTGCCCGGCTCCAGCTCAAGCCCGGGCAGCACCAGGTCGAGCAGCGGCTGCGCGTCCTTCACGCGCACGTCAAAGGTGAACTGCTGCTCCTGCTGCACGTACTGCACCTCGTCCTGCAGGGCGGGGAACACGCTGAACACGACGCTGCGCAGGGCGGGCGCCACCAACGTGGGCAGGAAGCGCCCCTTCACGCTGGCATCGGCCACGGTGCTCTGCAGCTCGAGCAGGGGCTGGCCATCGCTGCGGCCGCTGCGCAGGGCCAGGTCGCCCAGCTCCAGCTCGGCGGCGCCGTCGCAGTAGGTGATGTCCGTGAGGTGCAGCTCGCCCCGCAGGCTGTCGGGCGCCACTTCGCCACGCGCCTTCACGCCCATGTTGATGCTGTTGTAGCCCTCCCCGCCGATGAGGCCCAGCGCGCGCAGGTCGGCGTGCTGCACCTGCGCCTGGAAGTCCACCAGGGGCCAGCGCCCGCGCAGGTCGGCCAGCCCGTCGAAGTCCAGGAAGAGGTCGCGGTCGCGGGCCTTCAGGTGCCCGTCGAACAGGTTGCGCTCCAGGTGCCCGTTCACCACGATGTCGGTGATGTCGCTGCGGTTGAAGGTGAAGCTGGGCACGGTGCCCTCGAGGTCGGCCTTCATGGTGGCCACCGTGCGGCCCACGGCCTTCATCTGCAGGTCGCAGGCGATGTTCCCCAGCACGGGCTCGCCGGTGAGGCGCCCCAGGTCGAAGCCGTCGGTGGCCACGCGGCCGCTGAAGCGCGCCACCTGGGTGACGGTGTCGCGGTCGTAGGACATGTCGGTGCGCAGGGTGCCGGCCTCGGAGCGCGCCCGGCCGTAGGCGGTGAAGGAGCTGGGGAAGCCGGTGAAGCTGCCGGTGAAGCCCAGTTCGCCCAGGCGCCGCAGCTCCTCGGGCACCACCAGCCGGCCGCCGTCGGTGAAGGGGGGCACGGGCAGTGCGGCCAGCTCGTCGGCGTTGCTGCGGAACTCGTCCACGTCCACCACCATGAAGGTGTTGTCCACGTCGGGCAGGCCGCTGAGGGCGGCGTTTCCGCGGAACACCGAGCGCCGGCCGAAACCGATCTCCACGTTGCGGCCCTTGAGCTCGCTCACGGTGCCGCGGAAGCGCCCGCGCACCCGGATGGGCAGGTCGATGCCGTGCAGGTCGGGGGCGAAGTGGGCGATGTCGGCGAACTGCAGCCGCGAGCTGTCGAGGTCCAGGCGCATGTTCACCCGCTCGGTGAAGGCATCGTAGTCGGCCCACGAGCCGGTGGTGAAGGAGAGCTCGCCCCGGAGGTCGCTGCCGGGGGTGCGCAGCCGCAGCCCGGCGATGCGGATGCCCCGGGGGCCCACGGCGGCGTCACCACTTAGGCGGTCGAGCACCAGCCCGCTGCGTTCACGCAATGCCACCTGCTCGAGCCGCGCCACCACGGAATCACCGGCCACCTGCAGGTCGTGCGCGGCAATGTCCACCCCGGTCACGTCCACGTGATCGAAGTCCACGCCCAGGGGCAGCGGCGCGGTGTTGGCGTCGTGGTAGCTGAAGTGCATGCCCGTGATGCGCACATCGCGGCAGTGCACGTCCCAGCCGGTCCCGCCCGCCGTGGTGTCGGGTCCCGATAGCCGGTCGAGCAGGCGGGTGAGGTTGCTCTTCACCTGCCCGCTGTCGGTGGTGAGGGCGAAGCGGCCGTCGCGCAGCTCCAGCGACCGCGCCTCGATGCGGCGGGCACGGGGCCTGAAGCGCAGCCCCGCGATGCGCAGGTCGTCGGCGGCGATGAGGGTGTCGCCCGCCAGGTCGGCCACGAACACCCCGCGCAGCCGGTTGGGGCCGAAGGGGCGCAGCTCCACGCGCTCGATGCGCACGGTGACGCCCAGCTGCTCCTGCAGCCGCGCGCTGAGCTCGGCCGCCAGCCACGTCTGCACGCGCGGGTACAGCAGCAGCGCCACCAGGCCCAGCAGCACGAACACCAGCACCGCCAGCGTCCAGAACGAACCGGTGAGGATGCCGCCGATCCAGCGTGCTATGGACCTGGCCTTGGACAGGAGGAGTAGTTTTGGCGCGCACCCGCAAGCATCGCGCCGCGTGTGTCAAAAGTAACCGGCCATGCCGCAGCGCACCATCATCCTGGGCATCGAGAGCTCGTGCGACGAGACGGCCGCCGCGGTGCTGGTGGACGGTGTCATCAAAAGCAACGTGATCGCAGGGCAGGAAGTGCACCGGGCCTGGGGCGGCGTGGTGCCCGAGCTGGCCTCGCGCGCCCACCAGGAGCACATCGTGCCGGTGGTGGACGAGGCGCTGCGGCGCGCGGGCGTGTCGCGGCACGAGCTCAGCGCCGTGGCCTTCACGCAGGGCCCGGGCCTCATCGGCGCGCTGCTGGTGGGGGCCTGCTTCGCGCGGTCGCTGGCGCAGGCGCTCGGCATCCCCCTGCTGGCGGTGGACCACATCCAGGCCCATGTGCTGGCCCACTTCGTGCGCGACGGCGACGACCGCCCCCTGCCCGCCTTCCCCTTCCTCAACCTCACCGTGAGCGGAGGCCACACCCAGCTCGTGCTGGTGCGTTCGCCGCTGGACATGGAGGTGGTGGGCACCACCACCGACGATGCTGCGGGCGAGGCCTTCGACAAGGGCGCCAAGGTGCTGGGCCTGCCCTACCCCGGCGGCCCCGAGGTGGACCGCCTGGCCGCCCAGGGCGACCCCACGCGCCACCCCCTGCCCATGCCCCAGGTGCCGGGCCTCGACATGAGCTTCAGCGGGGTGAAGACCGCCTTCCGGAACCTGGTGCGCCGCGGCCTCGATGGCGATCCCGCATTCGTGGAGCGCGAGCTGCCCCACCTGTGCGCCTCCCTGCAGCACGCCATCGTGGCGCAGCTGATCGCGCGCACGCGCCGCGCCGCCCGGGAACTGGGCGTTCAAACGGTGGCCATCGCCGGCGGCGTGTCGGCCAACAGCGGCCTGCGCCGGGCGGTGCAGGAGCTGGGGCGCACCGAGGGCCTGCAGGTGCACATCCCGCCCTTCGCCTACTGCACGGACAACGCGGCCATGATCGCCGTGGCCGGCGCCTACCTGCTGGAGGCGGGCCGCATCGCCCCGCTGGACGTGGTGCCGCTGGCCAGCCTCTCGCGCTGAGGCGGATCGACCCGCGGTGCACGAGCGCCTACCTTTGGCACGCATGCTCCGCTCCCTTGGCCTGTTCCTGTTGTCACTGGTGCTGGCACCGGTGGCCAACGCCCAGGTCGGCGGCGATGCCGACCGCCTGATCGCCATGGGCGACAGCCTGCTGGCCGCGGCCCGGCCGCAGAAGGCGCTGGACCAGTATGAGGGCGCGATCCGCCTGCGGCCCGATGCCTCATCGTACAGCGCCCGGGCGCGTGCCTGGTTCCAGCTGGACCGCATGGACCGCTTCCTGCTCGATGCCGACAAGGCCCTGAGCCTGGACAGCCTGCATGCCGAGGCCAACTACCAGCGCGCGCTTTACGCCCACCGCGGCGGGGATGACCGAACCGCCGAGCGGCTCCTCACCCGCGGGCTGCCGCAGGCCACCGGAAGCCTGCGCGGCCGGATGCTCGTGCTGCGCGGTGAGGCCCATGGCGAACTGAAGCAGTACGGGCCCGCGATCGAGGACCTGCGCGAAGGCCTGGCGGGCCGCTCTGACGACCTTGAGGGCATGCGCACGCTGGCCCGGCTGTACGATGCCACCGGCCGGTACGAAGAGGCCCTCACCGTGCTGGAGACGCTATGCACCCTGGAGCCCGACGAGATCGGCCACTGGACCAACCGGGGCTACGAGCTGATCGCGCTGGAACGCTATGCCGATGCGCTGGCCTTGATCGACCGGGCCCTGGCCCTGGACAAGGACGAACCGGTGGCCCTCAGCAACCGGGCCTACTGCCTGCTGAAGCTGGACCGCGACGAGGAGGCCATGGACGAGGTGGACCGCAGCCTGCGCTACTACCCCGCCAACGCCTTCGCCCTGCGCACGCGCGCCCTGCTGTACCTGCGCAAGGGCCAGCGCGACAAGGCCTGCGCCGACCTGTCGCTGGCGCACATCCTGGGCGAGGTGCCCGATGTGGACAGGCTGTTGCAGGAGCACTGCGGCGGCTCCCCTTCCCCGCGCTGAGCTGGTCTTACTCCACCACCCAGCGGACCGTGCGGCGTCCGGCGTCGCCGTCCACCACCAGCACGTAGGTGCCCGCGGCCAGCTGCGGCTGCAGCACGTTGAGGCCCTGCTGAAGGCCCCGTACCGGCACCGCCAGGCGGCCCTGCAGGTCGAGCACACGCAGCACGTCGCCATCGTCGGCCATCAGGTGCAGCGCTCCGGTGGACGGGTTCGGCCAGCACTGCAGGGTGCCCGCCACCGGGCCGTCACCCACGGCGGCGAAGGGGTCGTTGAGCACCTCGAAGGCATCGATGCCGCCCTCCACCAGGTGGCCGGGCTGGTCGTCGCTTACGCGCACCAGCAGGCGCATGGTGGCCGAGGGGGTGAGCAGATCGCTCACGCGCACCAGCGTGTCCACCCATTGTGCAAGGGCTGGGAAGGCCGCGTTCACATCGGCCACGCTCGCGGTGTCGGTGCCGTTGGTGAGGGCGATGCGCATGGCGTCGTTGGGGTTGCCCATGCCGCCCCCGTTGAAGAACCAGAAGGACACGCGCACGTGCGGATCGGGCATGGCCGAGGCATCGAACACGGGCGAGGTGAGATCCTCGGCACCGTTGTCCACATCGTCGTCGCCGGCGTTGCCGCCACCGTTGCCGGTGACGTAGGCGATGCCGCCGCAGTCACCGGTCACGTCCACATCGGGCGCGCAGGGCGAACCTTGGAAGGTGGTGCCCACCGGCTCGTCTCGCTCCCAGGTGCCGCTGGAGCCCTGTGCCACCTGCGTCCAGCCCAGATCGAGGCTGAAGTCGTCGGCGTAGCCGGGTTCCAGCTCGAACACCTGTGAAACGCTGTTGGCGTCCACCACCAGGCTCAGGCAGAGCGTGTGCCAGCCCCAGGCCCCCACCAGCACGTCGTAGTTGCCCTCGGGGATGCCTGCGGTGCTGAAGGTGCCGTTCGCCCCGGTGGTGGCGGTGTATTGCTGCAGACCGTTGTCGAACACCACCTGCGCACCGTCCACGCCGGTGGTGGTGCCTTGGGTGAGCACCTGGCCGTCCACGGCGAAGGTGGGCAGCGGATCGAGCTGAACGTCGAGCACGGTGACCTGGCCGGTCTGCAGCACCACCGCGGTGGTGCTGAAGGGCAGGTAGCCCGGTGCGCTCACCTGCACATCGTAGAGGCCGGGCGTGTGGTAGCCGGTGCTGTAGGTGCCCGGGAAGCTGGTGGTGACCGTGAGGTTGGTTCCGGTGACCGTGAGCGTGGCGTTGTTCACCGGCGAGAAGGTGAGCGCGTCGGTGATGGTGCCCTGCAGATAGCAGCCACGCACGTAGGTGGGATCCAGGATGAAAAGCCCCCCCTCGATGTCGCTGATGATCAGGCGTCCGCTGGGCAGGTAAGGGTACACGCCCCAGGCCCCGTTGAAACCGGAACCCGTGAACGGCGAGGAGTCGAAGTGGCCCACCTCCACCATGTTCGAGGGGATGGACACGTCGTAGATGCTCACACCCTCGGTGTAGTAGCTCTGCACCACGTAATCGTTCAGCCAGTAGGTGTTGTGCACGATGGCGGTGGAGCCGGGCGAGGTCTGCAGGCGGTCCACTTCGATGATGTCCGAAGGATCGGACACGTCGTAGGCGCCCACGAAGCTGTTGGGCTTCTCATCGGTGGTGAACAGGTACTGGCCGCTGTCGTCGAGCCAGGTGTTGTGCGTGAAGTTGTTGGGGGTGTTGCGGGTGCCCAGCAGCACGGGGTTGGCCGGGTCGCTCACGTCCACGATGCTGAAGAAGCCGTCGTTGATATGGGCGGCGTACAGGGTGTCGCCCCGGGCGTAGCTGTCGTGGCAGTACCAGTTGTCGAACTCACCCACCTCCACGGGGTTGTTGGGGTCCTGCGTGAGGTCGTACATGATCACGCCCCCGTTGCCGCGGTTGGCGCCATGCAGGTAGAGGCGGCCGTTCTCGTCGATGAAGAGGCTGTGGGAGGTGTCCCAGTTGCTGCCGTTGAACAGCGTGACCGTGGGCGTGCCGGAAGGCAGGGGGCTCAGGTCGATGATGTAGAGGCCGGCCTCCGCCTCGGTGGTCATGTAGGCGAAGTCGCCCCAGGTCTTGATCTCGCGCCAGATGCTGTTGGGGCCCGGGGTGAAGTACACCTCCACCGGGTTGGCCGGGTCGGTGATGTCCACCACGGAGAACCCCCCGGTATTGGGCTGGCCGGGGTCGCCGTTCACGCCCACCAGGGCGTACTCGTTGCCGAGCTCGTCCACGTACCCCCACAGGTTGCTGAGGTCGCTGTTGCGGGCGAGCTGGTAATCGAAGTGGCCCACCTGGGTGATGTTCAACTGGGCCTGTGCACCGGTGGCGAGGAGCAGGGCGAACGCGGGGAACGCGAAGAGCTTCATGGCCCCAAGATCGCCGATCCACCGCAGGCGCCGGTCACGGGAACGTCCGAAGGCAGGGATCCTACGATGAACGGTCGCGCCGCGCCGGTGAGCGTGGGCGGGACGGGCGCGTTACCTTGGGGGCGCATCGCGCCATGAACGACATCCTCTGCCCTACCGACCTCACACCAGCGTCCGAGACGGCGCTGCATTACGCCGCCGCCATGGGCGCCAAGCTCAACGCCTCCATCACGCTTCTGCATGTGGTGGACAAGGAGCCCCGCACCGTGGAGGTGCTGCACAAGGCGGCCGCGCTGGTGGGCACCGAGAGCGGGCGGCAGGTGCGGGAGGTGATGCGTGCGGGGGACCCCCTGAAGCAGATCGCCGATGAGTCGGCCCACGGCCACGCGTACATGGTGTGCGCCACGCACGGTCCCAAGGGCCTGCGCCAGAGCCTGCTGGGCGCCGACATCCTGAAGCTGGTGCGGCGCTGCGCGGTGCCCACCCTGGTGGTGCAGGCGAACAGCCCGCTGCCCGTGAACATGCGTCGCATCGTGATGCCCGTGGCCGCCCATGCCGAGGTGGACCACCTGATCGACGCGGTGATCCACCTGGCCCGCACCTGTGGCGCCACCGTGGAGGTGTTCCAGGTGCTGCGCCCGGGCGACCAGCCTTCGGAGCACCTGCTGAACAACAAGGTGCACATGCTGCACCGGCTCGCCGCGGAGGGCATCCCCCACCAGGAGGTGAACGAGCCGAGCACGGTGTTCAGCGCGGGCTTCGCCGAGCAGACCATCCGCCATGCCCATGGCGCGGGCGCCGATTGCATCGCGATCATGGCACGCGCCAGCGACGACCACCGCTGGATCGCCGATGCCGAGAAGGAGCGCCTGCTCACCAACGAGCACGGCATCCCCGTGCTCTGCGCCGTGTAACGCCGCTCACGGGAACAGCGGCCGCACCTCCGGACGCATCCGGGGCACACACCAGCTCCATGGCAACGCGAAGCTCACCGGGTCCAGCTCATCGAGGTTGAGGAAGGCGTGCGGCGCGCACCGCGCAAGGAAGAAGCGGATGCCATCGCCCTCGATCACCATGTCCACCACATAGGGGTCGCCCTCGGGCCGCTCCTCCAGGCAGGTGCGGTAAAGGTCCATCCGGGCCTGCAGGAACTCCACATGGCCCGGCTCGATCTCCGCA
>JBIJCH010000342.1:0-3107 GCA_044344815.1 Flavobacteriales bacterium
AAATTCGGTGCCCCCCAGGTGACCAAGGACGGTGTGACCGTGGCGAAGGAGATCACCCTGAAGGACCCCGTGGAGAACATGGGCGCCCAGATGGTGAAGGAAGTGGCCAGCAAGACCGCCGACCAGGCCGGTGATGGCACCACCACCGCCACCGTGCTCGCCCAGGCCATCGTGACCGCCGGCCTGAAGAACGTGGCCGCCGGTGCCAACCCCATGGACCTGAAGCGCGGCATCGACAAGGCCGTGATCGCCGTGGTCGGCGAGCTCAAGAAGATGAGCAAGACCGTGGGCGAGGACAACGACAAGATCAAGCAGGTGGCCACCATCAGCGCCAACAGCGATGAGACCATCGGCACGCTGATCGCCGAGGCCATGGCCAAGGTGAAGAAGGAAGGCGTGATCACCGTGGAAGAAGCGAAAGGCACCGAGACCACCGTGGAAGTGGTGGAAGGCATGCAGTTCGACCGCGGCTACCTGAGCCCCTACTTCGTGACCAACGCCGACAAGATGGAGGCCGAGCTCGACAACGCCTACATCCTGATCTACGACAAGAAGATCAGCAGCATGAAGGAGCTGCTGCCCGTGCTGGAGAAGGCCGCGCAGACCGGCAAGCCCCTGCTGATCATCAGCGAGGACGTGGACGGTGAGGCGCTGGCCACCCTGGTGGTGAACAAGATCCGCGGCGCCCTGAAGGTGTGCGCGGTGAAGGCTCCGGGCTTCGGCGACCGCCGCAAGGCCATGCTGGAGGACATCGCCGTGCTGACGGGCGGCACCGTGATCAGCGAGGAGCGCGGCTTCAAGCTGGAGAACGCCGACCTGAGCTTCCTGGGCAAGGCCGAGAAGCTCACCATCGACAAGGACAACACCACCATCGTGAACGGTGCCGGCAAGAAGGCCGACATCACCGCGCGGGTGAACCAGATCAAGGCCCAGATCGAGACCACCACCAGCGACTACGACAAGGAGAAGCTGCAGGAGCGCCTGGCCAAGCTGGCCGGCGGCGTGGCCGTGCTCTACGTGGGCGCCGCCACCGAGGTGGAGATGAAGGAGAAGAAGGACCGTGTGGACGACGCGCTGCACGCCACCCGTGCGGCCGTTGAGGAGGGCATCGTGCCCGGCGGCGGTGTGGCCTACATCCGCGCCCAGAAGGTGCTGGAGAAGCTGGAGGGCGTGAACACCGACGAGACCACCGGCATCGGCATCGTGCGCCGCGCCATCGAGGAGCCCCTGCGCCAGATCGTGGGCAACGCCGGCATGGAGGGCAGCATCGTGGTGCAGAAGGTGCGCGAGGGCAAGGCCGACTACGGCTTCAACGCCCGCACCGAGACCTACGAGAACCTGCTCGCCGCCGGTGTGATCGACCCCACCAAGGTGACCCGCGTGGCCCTCGAGAACGCCGCCTCCATCGCCAGCATGCTGCTCACCACCGAGTGCGTGATCAGCGAGGAGAAGGAGGAGAAGGCCGCAGGCCATGCCCACCCCGGCATGGGCGGTGGCATGGACATGATGTAAGCCGCCTCTTCAAGGAACCTCAAGGGCGAGCCCCGGTCAGCGATGGCCGGGGCTTCCTCATTGAGGACGGGCCGCCACGGATACTAACACCTGTTGAGAATTCAGCCCTTCCCCGGTGGACGGGCCGCTGTAATCTCGCATGACGGAACGCGCCACCGCGCGTCATCCGCAAAGGCCGGAACCGCATGCACCCGACCCCGAAACGTTTCTTCGACTTCTGTGCGGGCCACGTGCCGCTGCTGCACGCCATCGCCACCCGGCCGGGCGACATCAGCGAGGCGCAGGTGCGCCAGCTCATCCGCACCTTCAGCGACACCGCCACCGAGCAGCCCGAGACCACCTGGCAGCGCCTGCTGGAGCTGCATGTGATCGTGCCGCTGGAGGAGGGCAGCTCGCACTACGTGATGGCGCAGCCGCTGTACCAGCTGCTCACCTTCCTGTACAACGATGCGCTGCCCACCAGCCCCGAGATCATCCAGGGCTACATCGCCGCGCTGGAGAGCGCCCGCAAGCGCCTGGTGGCCGGCGTGGAGGCCCTCGACCCCCTGAGCGTGGTGATGGCCGCCAACGAGGTGGACCACACCCTGCGCCGCATGCGCGACGACCTCGACGCCACGCACCGCGCGGTGATGGCCGAGGTGGCCCGCTACAAGGCCGACCGCACCAGCGTCACCGTGCGCGAGCGCTACGTGCGCATCGTGAGCCTGATGGACCTGTACGTGCACCCGCTGGTGGAGATCGTGCGGGTGGACGGCCTGCTGATGAACACGCTGGAGGGCACCGACATGGCCCTGCGCGCCGCGCGCGACAACGGCGTGTACACCGAGGTGGGCCTCATCGAGCGCAACGAACGCCAGCTGCGCGCCCTGCGCCGGCGCGCCATCCACACCCTGAACGAGAGCCGCAAGGAGCTGCAGCCGCTGTACGATGTGCTGCGCCGCAGCAGCGCCATCGCGCACGGCGCCACCCTAGCGCTCAACCGGCTGCGCCAGATGCGCCTGGAGGACTGGACGCTCAACTACGTGCCGCAGGCGGCCCGTGCCGGCGTGGAGTGCCCGCCCACCGATGCGGTGCTGCGCCAGACCATCTACGAGGTCATCACGTTCCCGCCCGTCCCGCCGCCCGTGCTGAGCATGCAGGAGAACGGCGGCACCCCGCCCGATTATGTGCGCCTGCTGTGGTTGAACGAGCTGCCCGACACCATCCGTGAGCAGCTGCCCGTGAAGGACCTCACGGCGTGGCTCACGAAGACCTTCCCCGAGAAGAGCACCAGCGACGCGCTCCTCGGCCTCAGCCGCCTGCTCTTCGACCCCACCATGGAGGTCGACTTCAAGGGCGGCAAGCTGAAGCAGTACCGCACCAGCGACGGCACGCTCGAGGCCGCGCCCATCTTCATCACCAAGGCAACGCCTGCGAAAGGCACCGACGCATAAGCCCCATGAACACCCTTCCCAACCTGAAGGAGATCTTCGACAAGCTCCGCGCCGGCTCGTACATCACGCACGAGCAGGGCCCCCTGCACGCCGCGCTGGCCGAGAAGTACGACGACTACAAGGCCTACTTCGAGCCGCTCGGGCTGAACCTCGTGCGGCACC
>JBIJCH010000343.1:0-3106 GCA_044344815.1 Flavobacteriales bacterium
GAAGCCGAGCTTGCGGCCCTGTGCATCGTCGGCCTCGAGCGTTTCCATGAAGTAGGTGCAGTGGGAGCGCAGGCGCACCTTCTCCTCGTTCACGTCCATCTTCTCCAGGTAGAACACCAGCTCCTGTTCGAAGCGGTCCTGGTCCACGGTGGCCTGCAGTTCGGCGAGGCGGGTACGCAGGCGTTCGCGCGTGCGCTCGGCGCGGCCCTGGTCCAGTCCCTCCACCTGGTGAAGCTGGTGCAGGATGTGGCCCACGCGCGCCGCGAGGTCGTCGTGCAGCCGCTGCCCTTCGCTCTTGCGGAAGCCGTCGAAGGACTTGATCGCCTCGTGCACCAGCTTGCGCAGCGCGCTCCATTCCTCGTCGGTGAGCTGGTCGCGCTGGGTGGTGCTCACGTCGGGCAGGCGCAGCACGAGGCCCAGGATGTCGGTGGTGGCGGCCGGGTCGGTCTCGGCGGCGATGGCCTTCAGTTCGGCGTGGTAGGCCTTGATCAGGGCGCGGTCGAAGCTGGTGCGCTTCTCGGCGTGCAGCAGTTCGGCGTTCACCGCCACCTCGGCCTTGCCGCGCACGATGGCCTCGCCCGCGATGCCGCGCAGCTCGGCCTCCTTCTCGCGCAACATGGAAGGAACCTTCAGCAGCAGGTCGAGCTGCTTGCTGTTCAGGGAGCGCACCTCCACGGTGACCTTGCGGTCGTTCACCACGCCTTCCGCACGGCCGAAGCCGGTCATCGATCGGAGCATGCCGCGAAGGTAGGTGCGACGTTCACGTCGCCCCGCATTCGCGGCCCCGTCGGACCGGTCCAATACGGCAGGGGACACGATCGACCGTGGCGCCTCCCGATGCTCACACGCCGCACCGGTCACGCCGCCTTCCGGTCGGCGCGCGTCACCAGGTGCACGCCCAGGAAGATCGCCGCGCCGCACACCCATTGCAGCACCCCGCCGGTGGCGTCGGGGGTGGGCGGCTTGCCGGGCAGCTGGATGCCCGTGCGCAGCTGCGCCCAGGTGAAGAAGGTGGCGAGCAGCGGTTGCAGGTAGATGAAGGTGCCCACCACACCGGGGTTCACATGCCGCAGCGCCCAGGTGTTCAAGAGGTAGGCCACGAAGGTCACCATCACCACCACGAAGGCGATGCTGCCCCACAGCCCCGGCGTCAGCGCCGACCACTGCACGGCGGCGAGCTCGCCCGCACCGAAGGGCAGCACCATCGCTGTGCCCAGCAGGAAGGTCCAGCTCATCACCGTGGTGGCGCTGTACTTGCCCATCAGCGGCTTCACCAGCACCAGGTAGATGGCGAAGGAGCTCGCGTTGATGAGGATGAAGAGGTCGCCGAGCAGCGTGGCCGCGCCGGTGCCGCTGTCGGGTCGCACGAACACCAGGGTGAGCGCGCCGCCCGCGCCCAGTGCCACGCCTAGCAACTTCGGCCAGGTGATGCGCTCGCCGATGTAGATGCCGCTCATGGCCAGCACCAGCACGGGCGTGGCCACCATGATCAGGCTGGCGTGCACCGGGGTGGTGCGCATGAGGCCGTTGAAGAACATCAGCTGGTTCAGGGCCACGCCCGTCACCGCGCACAGCACCAGCCGCAGCGCATCGCTCCAGGCCACGCGCTCGTGCATGAACGCGCGCATCACCCAGAACAGCGCCGTGGCGCCGATCACGCGCAGCAGGATGAAGCCGCTGGGGCCGATCACCTCGGGCATCAGGCCCTTGGCCACCACGTAGTTCACCCCGTAGATGAGGTTCACCACGAAGAGCGCGACGAGCGCCCAGCTGCGGGTCGACATGGCGGGGGCGAAGATGGCGAGCGCTCCGGGCCTGCCGGTTACCTTCGCCGGCCAATATCCCCGGCCCCGCGCAGGTGCCGGGATCAACCTCGCAGGAACCATGCGCTTCGGCACGAAAGCCATCCACGCCGGTGTGGAACCGGACCCCACCACAGGGGCCATCATGACGCCCATCTACCAGACCAGCACCTACGTGCAGGCCGCGCCGGGCGACCACAAGGGCTACGAGTATAGCCGCACCCACAACCCTACGCGCACCGCCTTGCAGAACGCCCTGGCCGCGCTGGAGAACGGCAGGCACGGCCTGTGCTTCGCCACGGGCATGGCCAGCATTGACGCCATCTGCAAGCTACTGAAGCCCGGTGATGAGGTGGTGAGCACGAACGACCTCTACGGCGGCACCTACCGGCTCTTCACCAAGATCTTCGAGGGCTTCGGGCTCAAGTTCCGCTTCGTGGACATGGGCGACCTGCGCAACGTGGAGGCCGCGCTCACGCCGAACACCAGGCTCATCTGGGCCGAAACGCCCACCAACCCGCTGCTGAAGATCATCGACATCGCCGGTCTGGCCGCGATCGCGAAGAAGCACGGCTGCCTGCTCGGCGTGGACAACACCTTCGCCAGCCCCTACCTGCAGAACCCGCTCGACCTCGGCGCGGACCTCATCATGCACAGCGTCACCAAGTACCTCGGCGGCCACAGCGATGTGGTGATGGGCGCCCTGGTGGTGAACGACGATGCGCTGGCCGAGCGCCTCGCCTTCATCCAGAACAGCAGCGGCGCCACCCCCGGTCCGCAGGACTGCTTCCTGGTGCTGCGCGGCCTGAAGACGCTGCACCTGCGCATGCAGCGGCATTGCGAGAACGGCGCGGTGATCGCCGACTTCCTCAGCAAGCACCCCAAGGTGGACCGCGTGTACTGGCCCGGCCTGCCCTCGCACCCCAACCACGCCGTGGCCAAGGCCCAGATGCGCGGCTTCGGCGGCATGATCAGCTTCACCCTGAAGGGCGACCGGATGGACGATGCCATGCGCGTGCTAAGCAGCACCAAGCTCTTCAGCCTCGCAGAGAGCCTCGGCGGCGTGGAGTCGCTCTGCGGCCACCCCGCGAGCATGACGCACGCCAGCATCCCCCGCGAGGAGCGCCTGAAGAACGGCCTGGCCGACACCCTGATCCGGCTGAGTGTGGGGGTGGAGGATGCCGAGGACCTGGTGGCCGACCTGGAGCAGGCCTTGGGTTGATCTGGATCCAGGCGCGCGGGGAGTTGTCCGCCATAGCCAGCGCCGGATCGTGTGAGGGCAGGCCGACGACCACCAGACAGAC
>JBIJCH010000345.1:0-3097 GCA_044344815.1 Flavobacteriales bacterium
TCTACGAGGCGCAAGGGGAGGAGGGATGGCTCGACCTTGCCAGCACCATCTCCTACATCAGGGATAAGGGCGACTGCCTCATCATCGCTGATGCGAAGCGTGGCGACATCGGCAACACCGCCCGCAAGTATGCCGAGGCCTTCTTCGATACGCTGGGCTGCGATGCGGTGACGTTGGCCCCGTACATGGGCCACGACAGCGTAACGCCCTTCCTCGGCCGACCCGGCAAGTGGGCGGTGGTGCTGGGCGTGACGAGCAACGAGGGCGCACTGGATTTCCAGTTCCTGCCCGTGGATGGGGGACAATACCGGCTCTTCGAGAAGGTGATGCTGCGCGTGGCCGAATGGGGCAGCGTGGACGACACCATGTTCGTGGTGGGCGCCACGCGTCCGGAAGTCCTCGCCCAGGCCCGTGCCGTGGCCCCGGAGCACTTCTTCCTGGTGCCCGGCGTCGGCGCACAGGGCGGCGACCTTCAGGCCGTGATGGAGAACGGGATCACCGCGGACGGCGGACTCCTCATCAACAGCTCACGTGGGATCCTCTACGCCGGTAAGGACGGCGATGCCATCCCGGCGGCCCGCCGCGCTGCCAGTGACCTGCAACGGGCCATGGAGGCCGCGTTGCGCGCGAGCGGGGTGGTGTGAGGGGCGGCAGGCGCCCTGCAGTATCTTCTGCGGGAACGCTTGACGTGGAAATGATCACCGCACACCGCCCCGCAGCCCTCGACCTTTTTCCGCATGCCTGGCCGACCGAAGGGCCGGACCTCCTGTGGGACCCCTCCTTCCCGCACCGCGAGGAACTGCTCCAGTTCATCTGGGAACAGCGAATGTTCAATGACCACGACCTGCGCACGACGGATGGAGCCCGGGTGGAGGTGCTGGACCCAGGTAGCCGTCATGCCGGAAGCGGCCCGGACATGCACGGCGCCCACCTGGTGATCGGTGGGCAGCGGTGGGCCGGTACCGTGGAAGTGCACGTGCGGGCCGGTGAATGGTACGATCATGGGCATCAGGAGGACCCCGCCTACGACACGGTGGTGCTGCATGTGGTGTGGGCGCACGACAGGGATGTGCGCACGATCTCGGGTCGATGTCCGCCCACCGTGGTGCTGCGCGACCGCGTTGCGCCCGAGCGGCTCGCCCTGTGTGAGCGGCTCCTGCGCAGCCGGGGCTGGGTGCCATGCGCCGGCGGGCTGGCCGGTGTGCCGGGAACGGTGGTGGAGCGCTGCCTGGACGAACTGCTTTTCGAGCGGCTGGAGCGGAAGGCCGCGTCCGTGGCCCACCTGCACGCGTCCCTGGGCCACGATCCCTGGTCCACTGCCCATCACATGCTCCTGCGCGGATTCGGTGGACCGGTGAACGCCGAGGCATGCGGCATGCTGGCCCACTCCCTGCCGGTGCGCACCCTGCTGAAGGCCCGTCACGACCTGTTCCGCCTAGAAGCGCTCCTGTTCGGTCATTCCGGCCTCCTCCCGACCGACAGCGAGGAGCCCTATCCGGCATCCCTGCTCAAGGAGCATGCATTGCTGGCCCGGCTGCACGGATCGTCCCCCATGCCTGTGGTGGCCTGGCGAACGGGCGGGGTTCGCCCGGGTTCCTTCCCGACGTTACGCCTCGCCCAATTCGCGCGGTTCTTCCATGCGCACGGTGACACCATCGTTGACCTGCTCCTGCATGCGGGTCCGGAGGAACTGCAGCGGGTGCTTGTGGCGGAGGCCGATGGGTATTGGCGCACGCACCATCACTTCGGCAGGCCATCGCCACCCGGGGTGAAGCGTCCGGGGCGCGCCGCGGTGGATCATGTGGTCATCAACGCCGTTCTGTCATACCGCCTGGCCATGGCGCAGCAGGCCGGCCGTGCACAGGTCCGTGAGGAGGTCATCCGGCTGCTGAAGGCCCTCCCTGCCGAGGACAACGCCGTTGTGCGCGGATGGGCCAGGGCGGGGCTCCCGGTGACCTGCGCGGCCGGTTCCCAGGCGCTGTTGGAACTGCGTGCCGAACGGTGCAGGCAACGGCGCTGCCTATCTTGCGTCATCGGGATGGATCTGCTTCGCGGACCGGCGAGGTGAGGCTTCACGTCCTGTACCGGTCAACGTTCTCCGTAGCGACCTGTCGTTCAACGATGGTCTCATGAACAGAGCGATATTCCAGTTCCCGGGTCATCGGTCACTCCTTGATGCGCCTAGGGCGCCGTGCCTTCCTGCCGGCATGCGCATTGACCAGTAGAAGTTGGTGGTCTATCTTGCGCACATGATGTTCTCCGGACCTCAAGTCCGCGTCCATTTGCTCGTTCTTGCGGGTTTGATGGTGGGTACTGGTGCACGTTCCCAATGCGCTGCGGACGCTGGTGCCGACCGCAGCGCCTACGCAGGCTCAACCACCACGCTCGGCGGTTCACAGCCAGGCTCGGGCCAGCCGCCGCTCATCTATTCATGGTCACCATCCAATGGGTTGTCGTCAACGAACGTGCCCAACCCCACCCTCAGCGTACAGTCCCAGACTATAACGTACACGTTGACCGGGACGGATGACTTCGGATGCTCCGCCTCGGCTAACGTGACGGTGCAGGTGGCAGCCGCCCCCTACCTGCATATCAGGTTTACGAACGGGCATGAGACCAATTTCATGCTCGGTAATGTCGCCAAGCTTACGTACGCAAACGATGCCTTGCATGTGTTCCAACGTTCCGGTCAGTTGAACTATTGGGCACTTTCCATCATCGACCACTACGACTACGCCATCCCGAACACCGTGCAACCGCATTCGTTGCAGGCCAAGGTCCTGCTCAGTGGTCCGTACGACGAGGATACCGGCCTGATGAGCGATTCGCTGCGCTCTCAGGGATTGTTGCCGTTGAACGAACCATATCCTCTACAGGATGAGTTCCATGTTCCATCACCGGCGATACAGGCCCCGCTATTGCTGGTGAGCGGAACGGATGCCATCGTCGATTGGGTGCTCCTCCAGGCCCGTGATGACCTCGATCCGTCGCGGGTGCTGTGGTCCAAGTCGTGCCTGCTGCAGCGCGATGGGGATGTGGTGACCACCGAGGGTGATGCCGTTCCCTTGCCCTTCACAGGCCATCCTGTCCATCTGGC
>JBIJCH010000344.1:0-3097 GCA_044344815.1 Flavobacteriales bacterium
TGATGTTGGTGCGAATGGGAGCCACCTGCTTGCTCTGGATCTTGTCGCAGATGCCCGGTATGGCCCCCTCGAACACCAGGAAATCGATGTCGTCGTCGATGTTCCTCGGAATGATGTCGAAGCTGAGCGTGGTCTTCACCGGCGCCCGGAACTTGTACCATGTGCTGTGGTGCTCACGCTCGAACCACTGCTTCTCGTCAGCCGGATTCTCCTTGATCTCCAGCACGTTGCCGAAGCCGCGCACGGCCTCGTTGCAGACGTAGAACGAGTCGGCGATGAAGATGGCGCCCGTACAGTCGCCATTGGCCTGGGTGAGCGGCTTTTGCGCACGCACCAAGGGGCCGACCGCGAGGGCCAGGAGGAACGGGAGAAGGGTGCGCAACGTATCCACGTACGGACGGTACGACCCCATTATACGCTGATCAGTAGGCGAGGTTACTCCCCAGCCACCGTTCCATCCACACCGTGCTCTCGCCCTTGCGCCGCGCCAGGTCCGCCACCTGGTCCTTCGCCACGCGACCCACGCCGAAGTACCTGGCCTGGGGGTGGGCGAAGTACCAGCCGCTCACCGCGGCCGCCGGGCTCATGGCCAGGCTCTCGGTGAGGGTGATGCCGGTGTGCTTCGTGGCATCGAGCAGGCGGAAGAGCTCGGGCTTCTCGGTGTGGTCGGGACAGGCGGGATATCCCGGTGCCGGACGGATGCCCTGGTACTCCTCCTTGATGAGCTGTTCGTTGGTAAGGCGCGAGGCCTCGTAGCCCCAGAGCTCCTGGCGCACCACCTCGTGCAGCTTCTCGGCGAAGGCTTCTGCGAGGCGATCGGCCAGGGCCTTGAGGAGGATGGCGCTGTAGTCGTCGTGCGCGGCCTCGAAGCGCTTCACGCGTTCGTCCACGCCGTGGCCCGCGCTGACAGCGAAGCCGCCGAGGAAGTCGGGCGTGCCTTGGGGGGCGATGAAGTCGGCGAGGGCGATGTAGGGCACGCCGGGCGCCTTCTTGCTCTGTTGGCGGAGGGTGTGGAAGCGGCCGATGACCTTGGTACGGGCACCATCACCGTACAGCTCCATGTCGTCCTCCCCCACCGTGTTCGCCGGCCAGATCGCGGCCACCCCGTGCGCTTGGATCCACTGCTCCTTCACGATGCGGTCCAGCATCTTCTGCGCATCGGCATAGAGCTGCGTGGCCTGCTTGCCCACCACCTCGTCCTCCAGGATGCGCGGGAACTTGCCGGCCAGCTCCCACGCCATGAAGAAGGGTGTCCAGTCGATGTAGGGCACCAGCTCGGCCAGCGGATAGTTGCGGTAGGTGAAGATGCCGGTGCTCTTCGGCGCCACGGGGGGCTCGGCCGCAAAGTCGATGGCGAACTTCTTCGCGCGGGCCTCCTCCAGCGGCACGTACTCCTTCTCGCGCTGACTGCCCTCGTACTGCGTGCGCACCTTGGCGTACTCCTCCAGCACCTCGGCGGCGAAGCGGTCGCGCTCGTTATCGCTGAGCAGGTTGCTCACCACGGGCACGCTGCGACTGGCGTCGATCACGTGCACCACGGGCTTGCTGTAGTGCGGGGCGATCTTCACCGCGGTGTGCACGCGGCTGGTGGTGGCGCCGCCGATCAGGAGCGGGGTCTCGAAGCCCTCACGCTCCATCTCCTTCGCCACGTGCACCATCTCGTCCAGCGAGGGCGTGATCAGGCCGCTGAGGCCGATGATGTCCACCTGCATCTCGCGGGCGGTCTTCAGGATGGTGGCGCTCTGCACCATCACGCCGAGGTCGATCACCTGCCAGCCGTTGCAGGCGAGGATCACACCCACGATGTTCTTGCCGATGTCGTGCACGTCGCCCTTCACGGTGGCGAGCAGCACCTTCTTGGCGCCCTCCTTCTGCGTGCCGATCACCTGCGCGGCCTTCTTCTCCTGCAGGAAGGGCTCGAGGTAGGCCACGGCGCGTTTCATCACGCGGGCGCTCTTCACCACCTGCGGCAGGAACATCTTGCCGCTGCCGAAGAGGTCGCCAACCACGTTCATGCCCGCCATCAGCGGACCTTCGATCACCAGCACCGGGTCCACGTACTGCACGCGGGCCTCCTCCACATCGGTGTCGATGAACTCGGTGATGCCGTGCACCAGCGCGTGCTTCAGGCGCTCCTCCACCGTACCGCTGCGCCAGGCCGCCTGCTGGGCCTTGTCCTCGGCTGAAGGCTCCTTCTTGTAGCGCTCCGCGAAGGCCACCATGCGCTCGGTGGCATCGGGACGACGCGCGAGCAGCACATCCTCCACGTGCTCCAAGAGATCCTTCGGAATGTCGTCGTACACGCCGATCTGCCCGGCGTTGACGATGCCCATGTCGAGGCCCGCCCTGATCGCGTGGTAGAGGAAGGCGGTGTGGATGGCCTCGCGCACGGGCTCGTTGCCGCGGAAGCTGAAGCTCACGTTGCTGACGCCGCCGCTGGTGAGCGCACCGGGCAGGTTTTGCTTGATCCAGCGCACGGCCTCGATGAAGTCGATGGCGTAGCGGTCGTGCTCGGCCATGCCGGTGGCCACGGTGAGGATGTTGGCGTCGATGATGATGTCGTGCGGTGCGAAGCCGGCTTTCTGCGTGAGCAGGTCGTAGCTGCGCTGCGCGATGGCGATGCGGCGCTCGTAGGTATCCGCTTGACCTTGCTCGTCGAAGCACATCACCACGGTGGCGGCGCCGAGGCGGTGGATGATCTTGGCCTGCCGCAGGAATTCCGCTTCCCCTTCCTTCAGGCTGATGCTGTTGGCGATGCCCTTGCCTTGCAGGCACTTCAGGCCCGCCTCGATCACGCTGAACTTCGAGGAGTCCACCATCACCGGCACGCGGGCGATGTCGGGCTCGGCGGCGATGAGGTTGAGGAAGCGCGTCATGGCCTGCACGCCATCGATCATGCCCTCGTCCATGTTCACGTCGATCACCTGCGCGCCGTTCTCCACCTGCTGGCGGGCCACGCTCACAGCCTCGTCGTACTGGCCGTTCTTGATCAGCTTGCGGAAGGCCGCACTGCCCGTGACGTTGGTGCGCTCGCCGATGTTGACGAAGTTGGAACCCGGGAAGATGCGGAGGGGTTCGAGGCCGGAGTAGGTGGGGA
>JBIJCH010000346.1:0-3095 GCA_044344815.1 Flavobacteriales bacterium
CTGAGCGGCGTGCGCCGGCATGCCCGCAACCGGGACGCTGCTACCTTTGGCCCCCATTCCGAGCAGACCCATGCGTACCGTCCAATTCCGCGAGGCCCTGAACGAAGCGATGAGCGAGGAGATGCGCCGCGACCCCAGCGTGTTCCTCATGGGCGAGGAGGTGGCCGAGTACGACGGCGCCTACAAGGTGAGCAAGGGCATGCTGGCCGAGTTCGGTCCCAAGCGCATCATCGACACGCCCATCAGCGAGCTCGGCTTCACGGCCATCGGTGTGGGCGCCGCCATGAACGGCCTGCGCCCCATCGTGGAGTTCATGACCTGGAACTTCGCCATCCTGGCCAGCGACCAGATCATCAACCACGCCGCCAAGATGCTGCAGATGAGCGGCGGCCAGTTCCACGTGCCCATCGTGTTCCGCGGGGGCAACGGCAGTGCCGGCCAGCTTGCCGCCACCCACAGCCAGAGCTTCGAGGCCTTCTACGCCAACATCCCCGGCCTCAAGGTGGTGACCCCCAGCAACCCCTACGACGCCAAGGGCCTGCTGAAGAGCGCCATCCGCGACGACGATCCGGTGCTGGTGATGGAGAGCGAGCGCATGTACGGCGACAAGGGCGAGATCCCCGACGGCGAGTACCTCGTGCCCATCGGCCTGGCCCACGTGGCGCGCAAGGGCACCGACGTCACCATCGTCAGCTTCGGCAAGATGATGAAGGTGGCCCTGGCCGCGGCCGAAGAGCTGCAGAAGGAAGGGGTGAACGCCGAGGTGATCGACCTGCGCACCATCCGCCCGCTCGATACAGCCACCATCCTGGCCAGCGTGAAGAAGACCAACCGCCTGGTGGTGGTGGACGAGAACTTCCCCATGGTGAGCATCGCCAGCGAGGTGGCCTACCGCGTGCAGAAGGACGCCTTCGACTTCCTGGATGCGCCCGTGCTCCGCATCAACCAGGCCGACACCCCGCTGCCCTTCAGCCCCCCGCTGATCGAGGCCAGCCTGCCCAACCCCGCCCGCGTGATCGCGGCGGTGAAGGAGGTGATGTATTTGGTGAAGTAGGGGGCGAGCGATCGGGTGCGGGTCCGTTCACGGCCCGCCTACCTTGTCGCGGTCATGTCCCACCTCGATCCCTTCGAGACCGACCGCGGCTTCCGCAAGCTCTACTGGCGCTTCGGCCTGAAGGTGCTGGCCGGGATCGGCGTCCTCGCGCTGGTCGACCTGCTGCCGCTGCCCTCCAAATGGTGGGCGCTGCCCTTCATCCTGGTGGGCGGTTGGCTGGTGCTGGTGAACCTCAGCAGCATCGCGGTGCTGGCCCAGGCACAGCATCACCACCGGAACGGCCCCGAGGACACCACCCCGCTGAAGCACCAGGAGCGCACCGAGCGCGTGGTGCACATCGGTTCGTTCGTGGTGCTGGGCATCACGCTGCTGGGCATGAAGCCGGTGTCGCGCTTTGCGGAGAACATCGTGGAGGAGGGGCGCTTCGTGCTGGCGATGGGCGCGGTGGGTGTGGTGCTCGCCGCCTTCGTGCTGTGGTGGATCAAGCGCGTGGTGCCCGGCTACTACGAGCGCAACAGCCAGGCGCGGGGCGGGGCGGTGCTCGGTCTGTTCTTCAGCATCGTGATGATCGTGGTGCTGGGCTCGGCCTGGATCGACCGCTCGAGCGCGGAGGCACGGGCGCGGGTGCAGCGCTACGCCGTGAAGGACACCGGCACCAACATCAAGAGCGGTTCCAACTACGTCAACCTGTACCATCCCGGGCAACGCACCGAGGACTTCCGCATCCAGGTGCGGGGCAGGGAGCTGGAGGCCATGACCGGGCGCGACAGCGTGGACCTGCGGGTGGGGGTGGGCGACCTGGGCTTCACGCATGTGCTGGGAGTGGCGAGTGATGAGTGATGAGTGATGAGTGACGAGTGGCGAGTGGCGAGAGGATGACGCCCGCCCTGGTCATTGGCCCAAGGGGCATTTCACTCGCCACTCGGTACTCGCTGCTCGCCACTCCATCCCGTGATCCCACCGCTCTCAAACAGGACTTTCCTATTTTCGCGCCCCTCCTCCGTCCAATGGGGATGGAAGGCGCTGACGGACAAGAACATACACAACACCGAACGGATCGATGGGAAGTGAAATGATGTACTACCTGCCCTTGTTGGGCGTGGTGGGCCTGGTGGTCATGGTGGCCAAGGCCATGTGGGTGAACAAGCAGGACGCCGGCGATGCGAACATGCAGGAGCTGGCCGGCTACATCGCCCGAGGCGCCAGCGCCTTCCTGAAGGCCGAGTGGAAGGTGCTCGGCATCTTCGCCGCCATCGCCGCGGTGCTGCTCGCCTGGAGCGGCACGCTCGTGGAGCACAGCGACTGGGTGATCGCCATCGCCTTCCTGATCGGTGCGTTCTTCAGCGCCCTTGCCGGTTGGATCGGCATGAACATCGCCACCAAGGCCAACGTGCGCACCACGCAGGCCGCCCGCACCAGCCTGGCCAAGGGCCTGCAGGTGAGCTTCAACGGCGGTACGGTGATGGGCCTGGGCGTGAGCGGCCTGGCCGTGCTGGGCCTCAGCGGCCTCTTCATCGTGTTCTACAACATGTACGTGCACGGGGAGAACCCGAACGGCGACCACATGATGAAGGCCCTGGAGGTGCTCGCGGGCTTCAGCCTGGGCGCCGAGAGCATCGCGCTCTTCGCCCGTGTGGGCGGTGGCATCTACACCAAGGCCGCCGACGTGGGCGCCGACCTGGTGGGCAAGGTGGAGGCCGGCATCCCCGAGGATGACGTGCGCAACCCCGCCACCATCGCCGACAACGTGGGCGACAACGTGGGCGACGTGGCCGGCATGGGCGCCGACCTCTTCGGCAGCTATGTGGCCACCATCCTCAGCACCATGGTGCTCGGTCGTGAAGTGGTGAGCCAGGACAACTTCGGCGGCATGGCCCCGATCCTGCTGCCCATCCTCATCGCCGGCCTCGGCATCCTCTTCAGCATCGTGAGCTTCTACCTGGTGCGCATCAACAAGGACACCGACAGCGTGATGGCCGCCCTCAACCGCGGCAACATCTTCAGCATCCTGCTCACGGCGGCCACCAGCTACTTCGTGATC
>JBIJCH010000027.1:0-11662 GCA_044344815.1 Flavobacteriales bacterium
CAGGCGCTGCCCACCGCCTGCGCGGTGGCGGCGGTGTTGCCTACGGCGGCGATACCGGCCGCGAGCAGGCTCTTGTACCGGGTCTTCATCTTCTTCGGGTGTTGGGTTGTTGGGGTTCTCGCGTGCAGACTCCTACTGGAGATCGGATGCAAACCTCGACCGGTGAGGCTTCCTTGGAGTGATGCGCATGACATGCTTTGGTGAAGGCTTCCTCAGCGCAGTGTGAAGTGCTGCGGCCTCGGACCGCCATTCGGAAGCGTGGTCCTCGATCGCGCTTAAGGATCCATGAACAATGGGCATCGCCTTGATGCTGTCCCGTGTCGGTGCGTTGCTGCTGTTGCGAAGCCGAGACCCCCGCCATCTCCGGAACAGGTCCGGGATGGCGGGGGCCTCTGTGGATGGCTGTGGATCGCTTAACGCACGATCATGCGCTGCACGAACTGTTGTTCGCCGGCGATCACCCGCACGAAGTACGCACCAGGCGCGAGTACCACGCCCGGCTCGATCACGGTGTTCAGCGAGCTTCCGTTCACGGCGACGGTACGGCTCATCACGGCGCGGCCGGTCATCTCCACGAGCTCGATGCCCACGGTCGTGTGCTCACCGCCCAGGTCGTCGATCGCCACGGTGAAGCGCTCACCATCGTTCGGGTTCGGCCACAAGGAGATGCCGCTCGTGGTGGCGTCAACGATGGTCGTGCGAAGCTCCGTGGTCGGGGGCGGCGCGGTCACGCACACCTGGCAGGCCGGTCCGAACGCGCACCAGGTGCTGCCGTTGTCGAAGCTGGCACGCACGGTCACGTCGTAGCACAGGCCGGGCTGCAACGGGTTGGTGCCCCACTCGAACAGCGTGAGCGAGCGGCTGCTGCTGGCGATGTTGCGGGCGTAGCCGGGGCGGGTGAAGCGGAACTGGTAGCGGTTCGCGCCCGGCACGGGCTCGGCATGCAGCTGGTACACGCCGTTCAGCAACAGGTCGTTCGCACCGCACGATACCGTCGGGTTCGCCGTGGTGGTCAGCTGTGTCGTCTGGCAGTTCACGGTGGGGTCGAGCTTCAGGCGGCAGGCCGGGCCCCAGGTGAGGTAGGTGCCGGCCACGCGGGCACGCACCTTCACGTTCAGCAGCACCTGGCTGGGCACAGGGCTCGAGGTGAGCGTGTTCAGGCGCAGGTAGGTCGCGCGCAGCGGATCGGGCGTACCTGCGGGTGCGCTCGTGCCGGGGGCCTGGTGGCTGAAGAACACGCGGCGGCTGTACCCGCCCTCGGGGTTGAAGATCCAGAACTGGTAGCCGCTGAGGCTGTTCGTGATGCCGAACTGGCCCGTGACGATGGGGTTCTCCACGGCCTGCAGGGTGAACGCGTTGGTCACCGTCTCCTGGTCGCAGGTGGCGGTGGTGAGGCGGTCGTTGCCCAGGGGCAGGCAGAACACGTCGGCCGCCTGCGCCACGGTGCTGTTCCACGTGCCGCCGTTGGCGTTGTCGAGGATCCGCTGGTCGTTCGCATCACGCAGCACCCAGCCACCGGGCGTACCGCTGCCAAGGCCGTCGCCGAAGCTGTCGAGCACACGCAGCTGGTAGCAGCCGTCGGGCAGGCAGCAGCTGGCCGTGATGGTGGTGGTCGCGGCGTATCCGCTGCCGCTGCACACCGCGGCACCGCCGCCGGCGGGCACGATCTCCCAGCTGGTCTGCGCCGGGTCGTTGTCCGTGGTGAGGGTCAGCGTCACGCGGTTCAGCGCGCAGGCCACCGGACCGTCCAGGATGTCGTCGATGCGGTCGTTCACCTCCTCGATGCGCGTGTCCAGGCTGTCGGGCGTTTCGGCCAGCGCATAGGGGTTCACCGTGTGGAAGCTCTTCATGTACTCGGCGAAGGCATCCTGCTCGCTGCCGGCGTTCGTGAAGCTAGCCACGCCCGGGCCAGCGTCGGGCAGGGTGTTCAGGTCCACGCGGCCGGTGCCCAGGGTGTTGAAGGGATAGCCGTCACCACCGCCCGCGAGGAAGTTGAGCGTCACCACGCGGAAGGTGCGCGAGGGGTTGCCGTGGAGCGCGCCGTTCACCACCAGGGTGTCCACGGTGAAGCCGGCGCTGTCGGTGATCACGGCGTTCAGGATGCGCGCGTTGGCGGGCAGCGTCTCGTCGTAGCTGAAGCGCACACCGCTCACCTGCGGGAAGCGTCCCTGGGTCTGACCCGGACCGCTGGCGGCCACGCCGTGCTCCAGGATGGTGCGCAGGTTGGCGGCGGTGAGGGTGAGGGTGCTCAGTTGGTTGTTGAAGCGCAGGGAGTTCTCGATGTCGAGCTGGCTGATGTCGCCCTGCTGCTTGCCGGCGATGGGGTTGGCCTGCGGCGGCTCGAGCGAAACGTTGCCGCCCACGGCGTTCACGAAGCCGATGGCGCTGCGCACCCCGCCGCCGTTCTTGATGCTGATGGTGACCGCGGGGTCGTAGCGGCGCGCCATCCACTTGTTGGCATCGGCGGTGATGTTGCCCAGGTTGGTCTCCTCGGTGCGCACGAAGTTGCGGCGGCCCTCAAGGAACACATCGGTCTTCCCGAACAGGTTGCCGTCCTTGGCGATGATCACGTTCTTCACCGCATCGCACAGGTTCTTCACATCCTGGCCCTTGCTGCCGGGGGTGAAGGCATCGGCGTAATCGCCCCACACCTCCACCACACCCAGGCTGTCGGCCGGGTAGGCGCCGCTGATCGCCGGGTTGATGCTCGCGGGGATGATGTCGCCGTTGGCGTTGAAGTCGACGACCAGGCGGCCCACATAGCGGTACTCGCTCGTGGTGTTCACGATCGCGATCGGCTTGCCGTCAAGGCCGGTGGTGAGGAAGGGGTAGGTCTCGGCCGCCACATCGCCGGTGCGCAGGCGGTCGGTGGCATCGGCCATCAGGGTGTGCGAACCACCGGCGATGATCACGTCCACGCCATTGAGCAAGGGGGCCAGGGCCTTCTCCAGGGTGACCTGCTGCAGGTGGCTCAGCAGGATGATCTTGTCGATGCCCTCGGCGATGATCAGCGAGTCGATCACCGGCTGCACGATGGCGGCCAGGGCTGGCATGTCGTTCACCGTGGGACCGATGATGGTGGTTGCACCGGGCGAGGAGATGCTCGCGAGGATCTGGGTGGTCACGCCCACCACGCCGATCTCCTCACCGTTCACGGTGATGATGGTGCTGGGCGCGAGCTTCTTCGTGGCGGCGATGGCCGCGGCGGTCTGGGTCGGGTTGCTCTTGAAGAAGGTGTGCTGCTCGCGGGTGCCGGTGAAGAGGCTGCTGAGGTTCACGTCGGCGCTGAAGTCAAGGTTGCTGCTCAGGTAGGGGAACTGCGCGCCGAACCAGCGGATGTTGGTCCCGCTGTTCTGCCCGCCGATGATGTTGCGCAGCTCGCTCGTGCCCAGATCGAACTCGTGGTTGCCCAGCACGCTGGCCTGGATGCCCAGGATGTTCATGATCGTGATGTCCACCCGGCCGATTCCCGCGCGCAGGTCATTGTTGGCGAACGGACCACCGTAGTAGTTCTCATAGGCTGCCTTCAGCGGCGCCACCAGCGTGGGATCCTCACCCGCGCTCATGAAGGGACCGGGCAGGAAGTTGTCGCCGCTGCTCAGTGTGACCGAGTTCGCATAGGTGTGTTCCAGGCTGTCCACGATGGCGGCGAAGCGGGGCGCATCGTCGGTGGCGGGCACGGCGGCCTCGAAGTCGCTCGCGTGCAGGATCTGCAAGGTGAACGGCGGTGGGGTGATGATCACATCGCCGGTGAAGCTCACGTTGTCGAAACGCCAGGTGCCGGCGGTGGCGATGGTGCCCACGCTGTTGGACTGACGGAACTCACCCGTGGTCGAGTAATGCGCGGCGAGGATCCGCACACCGAAGTTCGGGTTGTTGTTCGCCCCGCTGATCGCCGAGAAGTCGATCACACGACGACCCCAGGAATCCGATACGTTGGTGCCTACGGGATCGGAGGCATCGATGCGACCACCGTCCAGGCCACCGCGGTTGGCGCAGGCGGTGTTGTCGTAGTTCGCACCGTCGAGCGTCAGGTTGATCCAGTTCGTGCCATCCAGGGTGTACTGGATGCGCGCCGTGCGCGTGGCGGTGTTCGAGAGACGGTGATCGTACGAGAACACGATGTTCTCATGGCCCACGGTGGAGGTACGGAACTCAGCACCGGAGGATTCGTTCGTGGCACCAGGGCTTGCCGTGCCGATGGCCCAGGCCGTGGTGCCGGTGGCTTGCGCGCAACCCGTGGTGCTGCCGGTGGCCGTGGTGGCGCCGGTCATGCTGCCCACGACGGCCGAAGATCCACTGCCTACGTTGGGCGTTGGCGTGGCCGCAGCGCCTTGCAACGGCTCATAGGTCCACTGGGCCAGCAGACCAGGCACCGGTGGAGCGGTCGTTTCGCCGGAGAGGCTCACGGTGCGGCCGGTGGCACCCGTGCTGGTGATGGTGAGGTTGCCGGAGTACAGGCCCGCTAGCGCACCCGTCAGGCGCACTTCGATCGTGGCGCTCACCGCAGGACCGGCGAGGTTGAGGCTGCCGCTGTAGCTGCCGCCTCCCAGTTCGCGCAGCTCGTAGCCCGCAGGCGCGGTGAACACGAGCGGATCTGTGAGGTCGCTCGCGGTGATCGTGAAGGTCTGTTCCGTGCTGGGCGTGCCTTCGGTGGTGCTGAAGCCGCTGAGGCTCGCGGGCACCGGCTCGTTGATCACCACCACGGCGGGGAGTTCGATGCCTTGGAAGGTGACGTTGTCGAAGCGCCAGGTGCCGGCGGTGGCCGCCGTGCCCACGTTGTTCGCCTGCCGGAACTGCCCCGTGGTGGAATAATGCGCGGCGAGGATGCGCACACCGAAGTTCGGGTTGTTGTTCGCACCGGTGATGGCCGAGAAGTTGATGGTGCGACGGCCCCAGGAATCGGACACGTTGGTGCCCGCTGGATCTGAGGAATCGATGCGGCCATTGTCCAGCCCGCCACGGTTGGTGCAGGCGCTGTTGACGTAGTTGCCGCTGTTGAGGTCGAAGTTGATCCAGTTGGTGCCGTCCAAGGTGTACTGGATGCGCGCCGTGCGCGTGGCCGTGTTGGACAGGCGGTGGTCGTAGGACAGGGTGATGTCCTCGTAGCCCACCGTGCTCGTGCGGTACTCCACACCGGAGGATTCGTTGGTGGTACCGGGGTTCGCGGTAGCGATGGCCCAGGCCGTGGTGCCGGTCGTTTGCACGCAGCCCGTGCTGCTGCCCGTGCTGGTGCCGGCGCCGGTCATGCTGCCCACCAAGGCCGAAGTACCCGTGCCGATGTTTGGTGTGGGCGTGGCGGCCGCACCTTGAAGGGGCTCATAGGTCCACACCGCGATGTTCTCGGGGGTGGGCGGCGGGTTCACACGGAAGAGGCTCACCGTGCCGCTGATCTCGTTGCCCAGGATCAGGAACGGCTGGCCATCCGGGCTGTCGGCCGCGCTCACGAACTTGATGTCCTCGGGACCGAGGTCGAGCGCGGTGCCTGCCGCGGCATCGCCGCTGAAGTTGCGGTTGTTGAGGTACTGCACGAAGACCGGCGCGCCGGGTACGCTCACATCGTACACCATGATGCCGCCGATGCGCTCCAGGCCGACGAACGCATAGGTGCTGCCGTTGTCGAAGCTGTTGTTCGCGCTGTTGTTGCTGTTGAAGTTGGTCGGGAAGGCCGTAGCGGTGATCTGCTCCAGCTGGTCGCCGCTGTCCCACACGATGGCACCGTTGGCGTCGCGGATGGTGAAGGAGCGCGAGCCGAACACATGGATCTCGTCGAAGTCGCCATCGTTGTCCAGGTCGCCGGAGGCGGTGGTGGCGTTCAGGCGGCCGAGGTTGGCGTTCTGCTTGAGGGTGGCGGCGTTGGGGAACACCGTGGGGTCGAGCACGTAGGCGGCGTTGCCGATGCGACGGGGTTCGATGTAGCTGCCCCACTCGCGGGCATCCCCTTCGTTGGCATAGGCCACGTAGGTCTGTCCGCCGATGGTGAACGCGTCCGCGGCATCGGGCATGTACACACCCTTCACCGGCCAGTTCTGGATGTTGATGCCGGCGGGGTTGTCGCTCGCATCAAGGCCGTAGCCGGGCAGGCTGTGGTCCTTCAGGCCAAGTCCGGTGATCTGCTCGATCGTGTTGGTCGCCAGATCGATGCGCACCACGGCGTTGTTCTCCTGGCAGGTCACGAAGGCCTTCTGCGAGTCATCGCTCACCGTGATGTACTCCGGTTCGATGTCCTGCGCCACCGTGGCGCCGGGACCGAACAGGCGCACGCCCGGCAGCAGGGCCGGGGTGTAGGCGCCGAAGCCCAGCGTGGTCACGTTGGCATTGGTCAACGAGGCGAGTCCGCCGCTGATGTCGATGATGCTGATGGAACCCTCGGGATCGATGGAGTAGGTGTCGTTGGGCTCGCCTTCGTTCGCTGAGAGGACCTTCTGGCCGTTGGGGCTCACCGTCACATGGTCCGGCTGGGCGCCCACGGTGACCTGGCTCAGGAAGGTGCCGCTCGCATCGAAGAACACGACCTTGCCGGGGTCGGTCTTCGGGCTGGCCTCGGCGGCCACTGCGATGCCGCCTGGCACCACGCAGACGCTGTTGGCCACACCACCGTACGACGACATGTCGATGGTGAAGGCGAGCGAAAGGGAGGCGGGGTTGCTGGCGTTGAGCGCCACCACCTGGTTCAGCTGTGCGTTCACGAAGAAGATGCGCTCGCTCACGGGGTCGAAGGACACGATCTCGGCGGCCGCCGTATTGTAGCTGCCGGTGGCGTAGGTGCTCAGGTGGCTGATGCTGATCTGGGCCTGGCTCGCCAGCGTCACAAGGGCCGCTGTCGCCAGCGTGGCCGCTGTTCGGAGGAGTCGTTCGGTCATGGATCTGGGTGTTGGGGTTCTTTCGCAAAGCACCTCTGGTCGTGTTACCCGGGCTTCGGCGCCGATCTATCGTTATGCCAACGCTGTGTTAGCGGATCGCCAGGGGGCTTAACCGTCCCGGCGCGATGGCTTCAGCCTGGGCTAACAAAGGATCCGCCCGGCCTTACGCCACCTCGGCCACCGCCTTCGGCTCGAGGGTCTTCCTGCCCAACCGTTCGTCCATCAGCTGTGTGATGCGCCCGCCGAAGGGCAGGAAGAGCGATGCCCTGCTGCCTGCGCAGCGGTTGGTGATCCCCTTCACGGGCAGCGGCGGCGGCGAGCGCACCATCGAGGTGCTCGATGAGCAGGTACGGGCGGTGCTGGTGCAGCAGGGCACAGGCCATGCCGGTCGCATGCTGGTCCCGGAGGATGTGACGGGCCTCGCCCAGGGCCGCTACGCCATGCGCGTGCAGGAGGGCGGTGCCACGCGCATCAGCCGCATCGTGCGCGAGTGAGCGCACCCCTTGTTCGGGAGGTTGAGCCGGCCGTGGGCCGGCTCTTTTGTTCCGCCACGCATCAAGGCATCACCGCCACCCGTCGTACGTGCTGGCGCCCGCCCGCCTCGATCCGCACCACGTGCACACCCGCCGCGTGCATCGCGAGCTGCGCTTGAAGCGCGTGCGGCTCGGCCAGGGCCACAAGCCTGCCCGTGGGGTCCCACACCTGCACCCGGTCCATGGCGTCGCTGCTCACGAGGTGGAGCAGCCCGTCACCGGTGGTCCAGACATTCACGTTGAGGTCCTGTTCCACGGGCACGCCGGTGTAGAGGTAGAGGAAGGGCGGCGATACCGCGATGCAGCCGTTCTGGTCCGCAACGGCCACGCCGTACACACCGGTGGCTGTGGGCACCAGCCAGGCGCTGGTCGCCCCCGGGATCACGCCGCCGTTGAGGTACCAGGTGTACGCGGTGCCCGCCGGGGCGAAGAGCGTGTCGCCCTGCAGGGTGATCGTGGGCTGCACCGGCGGCGGATAGGTGAGCACCACGGCGCTCGAGGTTCCCAACGCACAGCCGTTCGCCGAGGTCACCAGCACCTGGAAGGAGGTGGAGGATGGCACCAGCACCTGCACGGAATCGGCGTTCGGGCTCAAGGGCTGCACGGCGGGCGGGATCCACTGAAAGGTCATGCCGGGCAATGCGGGCTGCACGTTGGCCGCGAGCGTGGCGGTCACCGGCGGGCACAGCGCCGTTTGGTACACCTGCACGCTCAGGCTTCCCCCGCCGTTCACATCGATGATGTAGCGCAGCCGCGGACTGCAGGTGGAGCTCGTGGTGGTGTCGCGGACGATGATGGAGGTGCTCGGGCCTGCGACGTAGGTGCAGACCGGTCCGATGGCCAGGGTGTCGTCCGGTGTGGCCTCGAACGACCAGATGGGCAGCCCCATGCCTGCAGGGGCCGTGAGCACGAGCGCACCGGGCGATGCACAGATCACGCTGTCGGCGGTGGGCTCCGAGCCGCTGCCGAGCGAGAACGCGTAGGTCTCGTAGTTGATGCCCGTGCCATACACCATCGCCGAGAAACCTCCGGTGCACGACAGGGTGTGGATGCCGTCCGTGAGCGGGAGGGTGGCCCAGGCACGCTCGGAACAGGTGCTGAAGGGGATGAACAACGAAGCGGACACGGGCGTGCCGTCCAGCGTCACCGATCCCACGTTGGCGGTGTCGGTCACGATGTTCACCCGGTGCAGCGTCAGGTTCACCGAGCTCACCGTGCTGAAGGTGACGCTCCCCGTGGGTTCGTCGTCGGAAGGGATGATCACCATGGCAGGGTCGCCATAGCCGCCTGAACACAGCTGCCCCTGGATGTACTGGGCCACCAGCACCGGCTTGTCCGACGTGACGCAGGCCGCGTCGGTGGCGAAGTTCACCTCCAGGTGCTGGCCGGCCATCAGCATGGGCTGCTGCACGCCGTCCACCGCGATGGAGGTGCTGTCCTGGTCGGCGAGCACGCGGTAGGTATAGCTGGTGGGGCCGCTGAAGGGGGAGAGGAAATGGCGCGTGCCCCAGGTGGCCACGGGTGGCATCTGCTCGTACAGGTGATCGCAGGCGAAGCAGCCGCTGGGGATGTTGGTGCAGCGCGAACCGCCGAACACGGCGATCTGCCGGCAGCCGAGCGGGTTCACCACGCGGACGCGCGTGCCGGTAAGGTCATCGGTGTCCGTCTGGCCGGTCAGCATGTAGGTCTCGCCCTCGTTCAGCAGCACGGTGAAGGGCACGCCCGCGGACTGGCCGGAGCTCGTGCTGCATGCCGGGGTGATCTCCACCCACGTGCTGTCCCGTGCACCCACCACCATCAGCTCCGAGTTCAGGATGCCGAACCCCGTGATGCCCGGATAGGACATCACCCGGTGGTCCGTCCCCAGGTCGGTCTCGGGCAGGATCGCCGTGCCATCGGCCGTGGCTGCCTCGAAGTTCAGCGCGTTCACCGTCACAGGCGCGGATGACTCCACCAGCACGCCCTTGCCCTCGACCACGCCGGACAAGGTGCCCATCGCGGTGAGCGGAACGGTGATGGACACGGAGCCGGCGGCCGGGACCGTATAGGGTTGCGACCAGCCGCCCAGCGGCATGCTCACCGTTCCGGTGGTGCCGGGTGCTCCGGCCACGTAAACACGCAGCTCCTTGAAGTTCCCGACATCATTGTAGTTCGCCATGAACCCGATCCAGAAGCGGTCGCCGTTGAGGTTGCTCTGGGCGGTGGAGCGCCCCGCCAGCAGGGTGAGCAAGGCGGTGAGGAGAAGGGATGGGGGATTGTGGCGCATGGGTGGTGCTTGCGGATAGGACGGAAAAAGCCGGCCATCCGATGCCTGTGCATGAAGGTAGTGCGCATCTGCGGGGCGTGAACGTTGTGCGTGAAGCACAGTGCTATGCCCCGCTCAGCGCACCCCATCGAGCCAGTCGCGGAAAGCGCGCGCCTTCTCACGGCTCACCATCACCTCGATGGGCGTCGCCGGCTTCAATTCCACCTTCAGCTTGCCATTGAAGTGGGGGTGCACCAGGGCGATGCACTGCACGCAGGCGATGCACTGCCGGTTGAGGCGGAAGAACACGGCGGGGTCGAGCTGCCGCTCCAGGTCGTCGAGGGGCAGGTCGATGAGGTGGCGGCGGCCCTCGCGCGTGTGCAGCTCGGTGATGCCGTCGCTGCTGAGGAAGTAGGCCGCTTCCGCGATGGGCACCGGGAGCAGTTTGGTGCCGCTCTTCACCAGGAAGCGCTCGCGGTAGGCGGGCCGGCCGCCGGCCACCGAGGCCAGCAGCCGCTCGATGTCGGGTGCCGCAGCGGGCACCGGCCTCCGCACCAGCGCCTCGAACTTGGCGATGCTGCGCGCCAGGTCCTCCTCCTCGATGGGCTTCAGCAGGTAGTCGATGCCGTTGGTGCGGAAGGCCTCGAGCATGTATGCGTCGTAGGCGGTGGTGAAGATGATGGGGCAGGGCGGTGGCGCCTGCCGGTAGATCTCGAAGCTCAGGCCGTCGCTCAGCTGGATGTCGCTGAAGAGCAGGTTGGGCGCCGGATTCTCCGCGAACCAGCGCAGCGCGCCCTCGATGCTGTCCAGCACGTCCACCACCTCCAGCGCGGGGTGGTGCTGCGCGAGTAACCCGCTCAGGCGGCGGTAGGCCGGCGCCTCGTCCTCGATGATCAGGGTGCGCACGCTCATGCCACGGGTTCGCCTTGCGCGCTCAGTTCCAACAGCGGCACGGCCACCAGGAAGTGGTCGCGCGTCTCGATCACGTCCACCGGCCTGTCGCTCAGGATCGCATAACGCTGCCGCACGTTGGCCAGCCCGGTGCCGGTTCCGTCCACCGTGCCCTGGCGGCGGTTCAGGTTGTTGCGCACCACCAGGGTGCTGCCTCCGCTCCGCCCGTCGAGCGAAGCCTCCACATGGATGTCCACCACCAGCGGGTGGGCCAGGCTGGCCACGTTGTGCTTCAGCGCGTTCTCCAGCAGCAGCTGCAGGGTGAGCGGCGCCACCTGCATATGCCGGTGCGCCGCGTCCACCCGCACCTGGATACGCAGGCTGTCCTCGAAGCGCACCTTCATCAGGTGGATGTACGCCTCGGTGAAGTCCAGCTCCGTGCCCAGGTCCACCACCTCCTTGTCCTTGTGCTGCAGGATATAGCGGTACACATGCCCCAGGGCCTTGGTGAAGCGCACGGCCTGCGTGGGGTCCTCGGGGATCAGCGCCACCAGCGTGTTCAGGCTGTTGAAGAGGAAATGCGGCGACACCTGGTTGCGCAGCACATCCAGCTCGGCGCGCAGCTGCCGGCTCTTGAGCGCCTCCGCCTCGATGGCCTGCCGCTTCCACATCGCGAAGAAGTAGCCCGCCTCGTACAGCGTGCCGATCAGCGCCGTGGTGCCGAAGCACTTGATGAGGTTGAGCCGCCACTGCCCGTAGAGGTAGGAGTTCTCCTGAATGCCCAGGACATCGAGCACCGTGCACGTGAGGTAATCGACACTGACGATGTAGATGCTCATCGAGACCGCGGTGAGCACGATGCGCAACCCGGTGCGCTCGAACCCCGGGTACCGCCTGCGTAACCGGGTGACGATGGCATAGCACCCCTGCCAGATGAGACCGGTGATGAGCACGCTGATTCCATAGTCGATCCACGACAGCGGGCCGTCATGGAAGAGAAGGCTCAGGGCAAGCGCCACCAGCGGGATGCCGATGATGCGCGGCCAGGGCTCCTTCAGGGGGTTGAAGCGGGGCATGCACCACGAAGGTACCGGGCGGCCACGGGATGATGGCCGTTGCGCCGGTGGAAC
>JBIJCH010000348.1:0-3072 GCA_044344815.1 Flavobacteriales bacterium
CGAGGGAGCGGCTCAATGCGAACGGGTCCACGGCGGTCGGGCTCGCACCCATGGTGGAGGCGCAATGGAACGCCAGCGAGCACATCGCCTTCGGCACGGAGATGAACGTGGAGTTCCTGTGGTCACATGGCACCTCGGACCGCACCAACACGCCCGACAGCCAGTACGATGAGCGCACGGTGAACAAGGGCTTCAATGCCACGGTCATCGACGCGATCAGCCTCTTCCTGATCATCCGGTTCTGAGCGTTCCACGGTCGAAGGTCGATCGAACATGACGACCATCAGACAAGCATGGGGGTGATGTCGACTAAATTTGCATCGGTGAGGATCGTTCCTGTTCTCCTTGTCGCCTTGTGGCTGCTGGCGTTCGCCGCACCTACATGGGTGATGGTGCGGTTCCAAGCCGATAGGGCCCGCATCATACGGGATGAATGCGTTCAACGGGATATGCCTGATGAACTGCGCACTTGTTTCGGTCGATGCCAGTTGATCAAGTCCCTGAACGACCTGCGGGATCAGGAACAACATGGTACGCCTGCGGCATCGTTGGTGAAATGGGAGCCGGAGGCCATCTCCGAGCACAGGACCGTCCGCACCGCCTGCGGTGCATTCCTGGCGATCGGAGAACCGGTCCAGTTCGATGTCCGGGTCCTATCCGGTCATGTGCGGCTGCTGGAGGGTGTGCCACGTTCGTAGGTCCGTAGCCGCGCTCCAGCGGCTCTTGTCGGAACCTGAACGAACCTCTTTTCCATGAAACGCTCTCTCTTGCTGGGGGCGATGGCGTTGGCCACGCTCCCAGGGCTGGGGTGTGATGTGTGCGGCATGTTCATGAGCCTGCAGCCGCACGACCGCACCAGTACCATCGGCCTCTCGTGGCGCATGCGCTATCGCGAAGGCACGTACACCACCCAGGGGTTCTCCCTGGCCAAGCACGGTGGCGCGGAGCACGCCACGGTGGATGCGCGATACCGCGAGATCTACCAGGTGGCCGACCTGCGCGCCGACCTGTGGTTCGGGCAGCGGTTCGCCCTGCTCGCCTCGCTACCGATGGTGAACAACTACCAGAGCGTGAACGGCACCACCATGGCCGACCTCCATGGCATGGGCGATGCCCTGGTGATCGGGCGCTACCTGGTGGCGAACACGATGTGCGGCCCCGAGGAGGACCGTGCACGTCACCGGCTGATGATCGGGGCGGGCGCGAAGCTTCCCACCGGGGCCACGGACCGTCCGTACCAAGGTGAGACGGTGGGCCCCGATCTGCAGCCGGGCACCGGCACGGTGGACGCCCTCGGATCGATCGAGTACCTGTTCCGCAAGGGCGCCTGGGGTGCCGGGCTCAACGCCATCGGGCGTTTCAACGGTGTTCACGCGGGCTACCGCTTCGGCCACGGGCTCAACCTCACGGTGGAGGCCTTCCGGCTGTTCGAGGCCGGCCCCTTCCGCATCATGCCGTCCGCCGGCGGCTACCTGGAGCTCACCGCCCAGGACGAACTGAACGGGGAGCCCGTTGCGGGCACCGGCGGCCCCACCCTCTTCACCCACCTCGCTTCCCGGGTGTGGTGGCGTTCCTGGTCGATCGGCCTCACCTGGCAGCATGCCGTGATGGACGATGAGGGCTCCATGATGGTGCCCAACCGCGAACGCGTGATCATCGGGATGACCTACAACATCTGAACATCAACGAATCATGAACAAGCCTCTCACCGCAGCCCTGCTGCTCGCAGTTCTCGTTACCGCATGCAAGAAGGATGAGGACCCCGGTCCCCTGACGGCCGCACCCGGTACGATCCGGGTGAGCTACACCTTCGTTAACGGGAGCACGCCGTTCACCCTGGACAGCCTGGTGACCGACAGCCTCGGCCGAAAGCTCAAGCTCAACGTCGCCCGCTTCCTCACCTCGGGCTACCTGATAAAGGATGATGCCCACATGACCGTGGCCGACCTCACCGGTGCTTACGTGCTGGCGGACGCGGCGCTGGCCACGAACACATACACCCTGGGCTCCATGGAGGCCGGGCATTCCCACAGCCTCGAGCTGCAGATCGGCCTTGACAGCGCCGTGAACCACAGCGACCCCACACAGTACACCACCGCACCGCTCAACGATGCGAGCATGCACTGGAACTGGAACCCCGTCGCAGGTTACAAGTTCCTGGCGCTGGAAGGCCGCGTGGACGGCAATGGGGACGGCATTGTGGATGCCTCCGATCCGGAGTTCACCTACCACTGCGCCACGGATGCGCTGCGCACCCCCGTCGAGGTGCATGCCCACAACGACCTGGAGGCCGGCGAGACCTTCACCGTGGCGATCACGGTGAACATGGCCCAGCTCTTCCAAGGCGTGGACGTGGCGAACAACCTCACGCGCATGGGGGCCACTCCGGTGAACCAGCGGCTCGTGCAGAACCTCGCCCTGGCTTTGGACGCTGATTAGTCCTCTGGCGGAACCGCCTCAGGGGAACCTGGTGGCAATGAGGATGGGGGCCTTTCGGGGCCCCCTTCCTGTTCAACGCAACTGCAGGCCCTGGAGGCCCTCCGGCAGCACAAGCTCGTCGTTCTCCCGGTCCTCATCGGCCACGCGCGTGGTGGGGTCGAGGCGGATGGCCGCGATGCGGTCCATGGGCACGGGCAGTACGAAGGTGTAGGTGGGATGGGTCCACGGCCACGGCGCCAGCGTGGTGAACGCGTAGGCCTCGGTCCCGGCCGGCTTGGCGCCCAGCATGAGCGAAAGCGGCACCCGCACGTCCACGGGCATCAGCATGAGGCCCTTGTTGGCCAGGGTGATGAAGGTGCTGTCATGCTGTTGCAGCACCCCGGTCAAGGCGTAGTCGGTGCGGCGGGTGGTGTTGATCCACTGGTCGAAGTACCAGTCGAGCTGCAGTCCGCTCTGCTTCTCCATCACCCGCTGCACGTCCACCGGCTCGGGATGCTTGAACCGGCACGCCTCGTAGTAGCGCTTGAGGCCCTCGTGCACGGTGCGGTCGCCGATCACCGCGCCCAGCTGGTGCAGGAACATCTCCCCTTTGCTGTAGGCCGTGGTGCCGTAGGCGTAGTTGGTGGTGAAATG
>JBIJCH010000349.1:0-3071 GCA_044344815.1 Flavobacteriales bacterium
GGCCTCCTTCAGGCCCAGGCCGGTGAGCTCCTTCACGAGCTTCACCACGGCGAGCTTGTTGGCGCCACCGTTCTTCAGGATCACGTCGAAGCTCGTCTTGGCTTCGGCGGCCTCACCACCACCGGCGGCACCGCCACCGACAGCGGCCACGGCCACAGCAGCGGCGGCGGGCTCGATCTTGTACTCGTCCTTCAGGTACTGGGCGAGTTCGTTCACCTCTTTCACGGTGAGGCTCACGAGCTGATCACCCAGGGATTTGATGTCTGCCATCTTCGTTGATTGTTACAGTTCAGTTAGTGGAAGCTATCCGTGCGTAACGCGTTCGGCTCAGGCGGCCCGTTCCTCGAGGGCCTTCACCAGGCCCGCGATCTTCTGTCCGCCGCTGCCCTGCAGGCCGCCGATCACGTTCTTGATCGGGCTCTGCAGCAATGCAATGATGTCGCCGATGAGCTCCTCCTTCCCTTTCAGGTTGGTGAGCATGGCCAGTTGTCCGTCGCCGATGAACACCGCCTCGTCGATCCACGCGCTTTTCAGCTCGGGCTTGGGGTTCTTCTTGCGGAAGTTCGTGATCAGCTTCGCGGGGGCGTTGCCCTTGTCCGCGAACATCACGGCCGTCTGCCCCTTCAGGGTGGGGAACAGGCCGCTGTAGTCCTTGCCCTCGATGCGCTCCATCGCCTTCTCGAGCAGGGTGTTCTTCACCACCTTCATCCGGATGCCCGCCTTGTGGCACTCGCGGCGCAGGTTGCTGGTCGCCTCTGCGTTCAGCGCGCTCGCGTCGGTGAGGTAGATCACGTTGGTGGCCTTGATCTCTGCGATCAGTTCGTTGATGGCCTGGTCTTTCTCGCTTCGGGTTGCCATGGTCGTTGATCGGTTTGGGATCAGGCGTTCACCACACGGGGGTCGACCTTGACGCCCGGGCTCATGGTGCTGCTGATGCTGATGCTCTTGATGTAAGCTCCCTTGGCGGTGCTGGGCTTCAGCTTCACCAGGGTCTGGAGGATCTCGTTGGCGTTCTCACGCAGCTTCTGGGCGTCGAACGAGGCCTTGCCGATCACCGCGTGGATGATGCCCGCCTTGTCCACCTTGAAGTCGATCTTGCCGGCCTTCACCTCCTTCACGGCCTTGGCCACGTCCATCGTCACCGTGCCGGTCTTGGGATTGGGCATCAGGCCGCGGGGACCGAGCACACGGCCCAGCGCACCCACCTTGGCCATCACCGCCGGCGTGCAGATGATCACGTCCACATCGGTCCAGCCGCCCTTGATCTTCTCCACATAGTCGTCCAGGCCGGCCATGTCCGCACCGGCGGCCATCGCCTCCTCGCACTTGGCGGGGTCGGCCAGCACCAGCACGTTCACCGTGCGGCCGGTGCCATGCGGCAGGCTCACGGTACCGCGCACCATCTCGGTGCTCTTCTTCGGGTCCACGCCCAGTCGCACGGCGATGTCCACCGTGGCGTCGAACTTGGTCGTGCTCACTTGTTTCACGATCTCCGCCGCCTGGGCGAGGTCGTACAGCTTGGTACCATCGAACTTCGCGACGGCGGCCTTGCGCTTCTTGGTCAGGGTTGCCATGGTCGTTCGTGGTTATTTCTTGAGGGGACTTTCACCGGTCACCGTGATGCCCATGCTGCGGGCCGTGCCGGCCACCATGCTCATCGCGCTGTCCAGCGTGAAACAGTTCAGGTCGGGCATCTTGTCCTCGGCGATGGCGCGGACCTGGTCCCAGGTCACGCTGCCCACCTTCTTGGTCTGGGGAACACCGCTGCCGCCCTTCACCTTGGCCGCGTCCATCAGTTGCACCGCCGCGGGCGGGGTCTTGATGATGAAGTCGAACGACTTGTCGCTGTAAACCGTGATCACCACGGGCAGCACCTTGCCGGCCTTGTCCTGCGTGCGCGCGTTGAACTGCTTGCAGAACTCCATGATGTTCACGCCCTTCGCACCCAGCGCGGGGCCGATGGGGGGTGCGGGGTTCGCCGCCCCGCCCTTCACCTGGAGTTTCACCAGGGCACTGATCTCCTTTGCCATTGTTCTTGGTTTTTGTCCTTATGGCGCCTTCCTCATCGGTCGGCTCGGACGGTTGTTCAATTCGTTCAGACCTCCTTTTCCACCTGCATGAAGCTCAGTTCCAGCGGGGTCTTCCTTCCGAAGATCTTCACCATCACCTTCAGCTTCTTCTTCTCCTCGTTGATCTCCTCGATCACCCCGTTGAACCCGTTGAAGGGCCCGTCGATCACCTTCACACCCTCGCCCACATGGTAGGGGTTGTGGATCGCCTCCTCCGATTCGGCCAGCTCGTCGATCTTGCCCAGGATGCGGTTCACCTCGGCCCGGCGCAGGGGCACGGGGTCGCCGCCCTTCTCTGCGCCCAGGAAGCCGATCACGTTCGGCAACTGGCGCAGGGTATGGGCGATCTCGCCCGTAAGGTCGGCCTCGATCAGCACATAGCCCGGGTACAGGTTGCGCTCCTTGCTCACCTTCTTCCCGTCGCGTATCTGGTAGAACTTCTCCATCGGGATCAGCACCTGGCTGATGTACGCCCCCATGTTGGAACGGCGCACTTCCGAGTCGATGGTCTCCTTCACCTTCTTCTCCTTGCCGGAGATGGCGCGGACCACGTACCACTTCTTGGTGCTCACCTCGGCCATCTTACTGGAGCAGTTTGTAGAGGAAACCGAGGATGCCCTTCCAGAAGCTCTCGTTGGTCATGTTGTGCACGCCGAAGACGTAGTCCATCACGAACACGAGCAGGCTGATGATCAGGGCCGTGACCAGCACGATGATGGCACTGCTCTGGAGCTCCTTCCAGGTGGGCCAGCTCACCTTGTTCACGAGCTCGTTGTAGCTCTCGGAGAGGTATGTCTTGAAGCTTGCCACGTAGACTGTCGCTTTTTGCACGGGTGGCAGGAATCGAACCCGCAGCCTAAGGTTTTGGAGACCTTCGCTCTACCAATTGAGCTACACCCGTAAACCCGTTCCTTGTTGACTTCTTTCGGCGGCGAAGGCCGTCCGCCACGCGGCGGACGGCCCAGCCTCCGTTGGTATCACCCATGCTTACTTGATCACTTA
>JBIJCH010000350.1:0-3050 GCA_044344815.1 Flavobacteriales bacterium
GGAAGGCCTTTGCCCATGCCCTACCAATCCAGCCTGGGCACCACCGACCTGTTGTTGGGTGCGAATTACCGCTACCACCGGTGGAACACGGCGCTCGCCTTCCAGCTTCCTCTCCAGCAGAACAACGAGAACCAGTTCACCCACCCAGCATGGGGAAATGACCCACGTGCGCTGGGCTATTTCGAGAGCGCCTTCCTGGAGCGTGCTCCCGATGCGGTGATCCGCCTTCAATATGCGATCCCCATCAACCGGTTGGCCGTTCAGCCGGGTCTGCTCGCCATCCAGCACCTCGGACAGGACACGCGACTGGAAGCGGAACCCGACCCGATCGGCATGCCCGTGATGCCCGATCGCGGCTCACCCTGAACCTTACGTTGGATGCAGCTTACCGGCTCACCGACAAGTGGACCTTGGAGCTCGCGTACGGTTCCCCGCTGATCACCCGGGAGGTGCGCCCCGACGGCCTCACGCGCTCCCTGGTGCTGAACATGGGGGCCACCTGGCGCTTCGGGCCTTGAAGGCTCAGTGCGCGTAAACCTCGCCGTTCCACCACACCTTCACCTTGCGGTTAGGCATGTTCACCAGCAGGGTGTTGCGGTCGAAGGTGAAGTCCTTGAAGGTCTCCCGCTGCAGCGCCACCTGGGTGCGGCCATCGCGCCACACCTTGATCGCCCCGTTCACATCGAGGTACGCCAGCGAGCCCCAGCTCACGTCCCAGCGCTCGGGCCAGTAGTTCTCCAGCTCCTGCAGCTGTCCGTTGGCGAACACCTTGATGCGGTCCCGGTCCTTGATCACCACCAGGCTGTCCTCCACGAAGTACTCCTGCGGCTCGTAGGTGTAGGCCGTGTACACCTTGCTGCCGTTCAACACCTTCAGGCTGCCCGTCTGGTCGATGTACGCCATCACGCCCTTTCCCACCTTCCAGCTCCGCGGCATGATGGGCTCCAGCTCGATCACCTCCCCGCGCAGGAACACCTTGAACGCGTTGTCCTGCGAGTCCTGGAACACCACCATGTCCAGCGCCGCATCGTAGGGCACCTCGTTCGCCTGGGGCGTGAGCTCGTAGATGTCGCCCCGGTAGAAGGCCATCAGCTTGTTCTCGATGGTGGTGACCCAGGCGACGATGTTGTCCCCGGTCTTCCAACTTAGGATGGGGTCGTTGGCGAGGGCATCGGCAAGCTGGTACTCGCGCTTGGCATAGCGCACGTTGATGGTGCGCTGCGCTTCGTCCACCCAGGCCACCAGGCTGTCGTCGATGGCCCAGCCGCCGGTATTGAAGCACACGATGCGCATCTCGCGGTCCTCGTACACCTTGAGCGCGGTGGCCAGCTTGTAGCCCAGCAGGTGGTCGGTGGCGGTGAAGTAGATGGAGGCACTGCGGTCGAGGACCTCCACACGGCCATCGCGGAACACCTTGAGGTCGCCGTTGGTGGCGGTGTAGAACACGGCACCGTCCCCCAGGCCCACCAGTTTCAGCGGGAGGTTCTCCAGCTGGAAGAAGGACCCGCGTTCGAACGCATGGGGACGGTCCATGTAGTCGAGGAAGGCGGCCACGCCCTGGGCCTGGGCCGCTGTGGCGAGCACGACCAGGCCTGCGATGGCAGCGGTGCGGAGGGTGCGGGTGGTGAACAGCATGGGTGGAAAGGTAGCGGGCGCGATCCGATGGCGGCCTCCTACAGGTCAGGAACGACGGAACAACGGAAGCACCGCAGCCATTACCAAGGCCGTGCCAAGCACCATGGCCACCACCAGGCCCAGGTCCACCGCCGGCGATCGAAGGGCCGCTGGCAGCGAAAGGAAGAGCAGCACCGTGATAAGGCCCCGGGGTGCCAGCACCAGCGTGGAAAGGTCGAGCTCCCCCGTCACCGACCGCAGCACAAGGGCCCGCAGGACATAGACGACCACCAGCAGCACCCCGACCACCATCCATACATCCACATTCAGCACTGCCGGCAGGCTGATGGAATAGCCGAAGAGCACGAAGAAGAAGGTGCGCACGATGAACGTGCTCTCCGCCGTGAGCGCATGCAACAGGTGGCGGTCCTCGGCGGCACGCGGATAGTCGGCCATGCGCTTCAACCAGGGCAGCGGGATGCGCTCCAAGTTGGCCATGAAAAGGCCGAAGACCAGGATGATGATGAGGGATGACAGGTGGAACGACTTGCCCACCCCGTAGATCATCACCAGCAGCGCCAGGATCAGGAAGACCCGCACGTTGTGCTTGGACCGGGCCAGCAGCCAGAAGAGCGCCACACAGGCGACCAGGCTGATCACCACCACCAGCAGCAGGTCGGCCAGGGTGCCGCCGAAATGGCCCAGGTCGAGCTCGGCCGAGGTGGCGAAGAGGTTGAAGGCCACCACGCCCAGGATGTCGCTGATGGAAGATTCGTAGATGATGAAGGCCCGCCGGTCCTCGCTCATGCCGTTCGCGGAAGGGATGGCCACCGCGCTGCTGATCACGCTGAACGGAACGGCGTTCGCCAGGCACACCCGCCAAGCTTCGCCGGTGAACTCGTGCATGAGCAGCGTGAACGCCGCTCCGGTGAGCACGAGCCCCAGCGCCGCCGAGGCCAGGGCCTTCAGGATCACACCGCGCTTCTCGGGCCGATAGGACAGCTCCAAGGCACCGTCCAGCACGATCAGGATAAGACCCACGGTGCCCAGCGCAGGCAGCAGCCCATCCGTGGCGATGAGGGCCACACCGAAACGCTCGGAAACGTGCCGAAGCACCATGCCCAGCACCAGCAACAGCAGCACCGAGGGCACGCGGGCCCGCTTTGCCACCAGGTCGAACACGTACGAGAAGACCACCAGGGCCCCCAACAAGATCAGCACATGCTCCGTGGCCATGCCGCAAAGAACGCGAACAGCCCCCGGACCGCCAGTGCTACCTTCGACAGTGATGCGCACCGCCCTGTCCGCCGCCTTGCTCCTGCCCTGCCTGCTCCACGCCCAGGTCGACCTGCCCGTCTTCGGAAAGCAGAACGTCATCAACGGCTACGCGAAGGATGTGGAGGGCGAGGTCCTCTCCTACTTCAGCGTGTACCCCG
>JBIJCH010000351.1:0-3049 GCA_044344815.1 Flavobacteriales bacterium
GTTCACGCGCTTGTCGCGCTGGATCATCTCGTGCTCCAGGTCGTCGGCCACCTCCTGCACAATCTCCTTCAGCTCGCTGAAGAGCGCGATGGTGCGGTGGTATACGTCCTGCTTCATCCCGCTCTTCACCTGCAGCATCCGCAGGATCAGCTCGCGGGGGTCGGCGGAGGCCGCCTCGGGGGCTTGCTTCTTGCTCATGTCAGTAGGCGCGCGCGAAGAGCACGCGTTGCTTGCTCGGCCTGCCGGTCACCATGCAGGCGCCCGGCGTGGTGTCGCCTTCCAGGGGGATGCACCGGATGGTGGCCTTGGTCTCCTCCTTCACGCGCTCCTCGGTCGCGGCCGTGCCGTCCCAGTGCGCCAGGATGAAGCCGCCTTCCTCGATGGCGACCTTGAACTCGTCGTACGTGTCCACCGCGCGGGTGTACCGCTCACGCATGGCCAGCGCCTTCTGGTACAGGTTGTCCTGGATGGCCTCCAGCAGGTGTTCGACCTTCTCGGCGATGTCCGTGGCTTGCATCACCTGCTTCTCCAGCGTGTCGCGGCGGGCCACCTCCACGGTGCCGTTCTCCATGTCGCGCGGGCCAACGGCGATGCGCACGGGGTAGCCCTTGAACTCGTACTCGGCGAACTTCCACCCGGGCTTCTTCTTGTCGTCGTCGTCGAACTTCACGGTGATGCCCTTGGCGCGGAGGCCATCGAGCATCGGCCGAACGTAAGCGCGCAGGGCGTTCAGCTGCTCCTCGTTCTTGGCGATGGGCACGATGGCCACCTGCACGGGCGCCAGCTTCGGAGGCAGCACCAGGCCGTTGTCGTCGCTGTGGGTCATGATGAGGGCGCCCATCAGGCGGGTGCTCACGCCCCAGCTCGTGGCCCAGACGTGCTCCTGCCGGTTCTCCTTGTTCGTGAACACAACGTCGAAGGCCTTGGCGAAGTTCTGCCCCAGGAAGTGCGAGGTGCCGGCCTGCAGGGCCTTGCCGTCCTGCATCATGGCCTCGATGCAATAGGTGTCCTCCGCACCGGCGAAGCGCTCACTGGCGGTCTTCACGCCCTTGATCACGGGCATCGCCAGCCACTCCTCGGCGAAGCGGGCGTACACGTCCAGCATGCGCAGGGTCTCCTCCACGGCTTCCTCCTTGGTGGCGTGGGCCGTGTGGCCCTCCTGCCACAGGAACTCGGCCGTGCGCAGGAACAGGCGCGTGCGCATCTCCCACCGCACCACGTTGGCCCACTGGTTGATGAGCAGCGGCAGGTCGCGGTAGCTCTTGATCCAGCCGCGGTAGGTGTTCCAGATGATGGTCTCGCTGGTGGGGCGTACGATGAGCTCCTCCTCCAGCTTCGCCTCGGGATCGACCACCACGCCATGCTCGGGGTCGCTCTTCAGGCGGTAGTGCGTCACCACGGCGCATTCCTTGGCGAAGCCCTCCACGTGGCTGGCCTCCTTGGCCAGGTAGCTCTTGGGGATGAAGAGCGGGAAGTACGCGTTCACGTGCCCGGTGTCCTTGAACATGCCGTCCAGGGCCCGCTGCATCTTCTCCCAGATGGCGTAGCCGTGGGGCTTGATCACCATGCAGCCGCGCACGTCGCTGTGCTCGGCCATGTCGGCCTTGAGCACCAGGTCGTTGTACCATTGCGCGTAGTCCGCTGCCCGTTTCGTCAACTGATCGCTCATCGCCCGCCGTTCGTGGTATTATTTTTGTTCTGTACGAAGGGCGCAAAGTAAGGAACGAACCAGGCGGCCTGCGCGTTATCCTTCCAACCCCATCGCACCATGAGAACGACCATCCCTCTCCTTGGTCTGGCCCTGATGGCCTCCTCCTGCGGCAGCATGCAGCCCACCACCCAGGTGCGCGATGATGTGTACGACATCCCCGACCGCCGCCCGGTGATGGCCGCCGCAACACCCACGCAGATCTCCGAGGCGGGCCCCGACGATTATTACGACCCCGCCGACAGCGGCAACTACGACCTGGCCCGCTTCGAGGACCGCGACTACAACGACATCACCTACAACGACCCGCAGTGGTACAACTACGGCCGCTTCGGCTTCAACGTGGGCATGGGCATGTGGGGACCCACCATGGGCATGGGGATGGGCATGGGCTATGGCATGCCCATGGGCTATGATCCGTTCTGGGGAGGCTCCGCCTGGGGCAACCCGTACTGGGGCAACAGCTGGATGAGCGGCTATGGAGCCTGGGGCTACCCCTACAACGGTTGGAACATGGGCATGGGGATGGGCTGGGGACAGCCTATGCCCGGCTGGGGCGGCATGGGCTGGGGCTATCCCTACTACCCCGGCCTCTACCCCTTCGGTCCCCCGTGCTGTTATTACCCCGGCTGGGGCGCCTGGGGCTCGAACACCGTGGTGGCGCACCGGCCCTCGTGGACCGGCGGTGGCGCGGGCGGCAGCACCCCCGTGGTGAGCCCCACCCCCCGCCGCACCAGCGCGAACTCCCTCTATCCACCTCCCGCGCGCCCTTCGCAGAACGGCCAGGTGCGGCCTGCTCCTGCGGGCTCACGCCCGGCAGCACGCCCCGCTCAGTCCCCACAGCGGGTAAAGGACAACGGCTCCAACCGCGGCAATGGCGTGTCCCGGGACCCCTCCGGCGGTTCGCGCGGTGGCAGCCTGAACGGCGGGTCACGGCCCGCGCCCAGCAGCCCCGGCGGTGGCGGCTCGCGTCCTTCCACCGGTGGCCGACGCTGAGCCAAGGCCCATGCCCATCCTCAACCTTCGCTGGCCGGCCGCGGTGCTCGCGGGCGTCCTGGCCCTCCACCTCGCCGCCCAGAACGAGGAGGACGCCCTGCGCTACTCCTGGCTGCTGCCCGGCGGCACCGCACGCGGCTGGGGCCTCGGCAGCGCCATGGGAGCCGTGGGCGCCGACCCCGGGGCCGCCTCCCTCAACCCCGCCGGCTTCGGCCTGTACAACACCTCCGAGTTCTCCCTCACCCCCGGCCTCTCGGTGACCACCGCCGAGAACACCCACTACGGCACCGCGGCCTCCGCCACCAACACCAGCGCCTTCGTGAACAACTTCGCCCTGGTGCTGTG
>JBIJCH010000352.1:0-3038 GCA_044344815.1 Flavobacteriales bacterium
ACCACGCAGCCGCGTTAGAGCTGCTGGTGTTGGGCGATGGGCCGGGCCGCCGGCCCAAGCCCGGGGACCCGCACCCGGCCGAGGCCCTCCTCGATCGCCAGGGACTCGGCCACCACCGACTCCGGTGCCAATACGGTCTCCACATGCACCGCGAGGTTCAGGAAGGGCCGCGGGTCGGAGAAGCCCCAGGGCTCGGTCCAATGGTCGCGGCTGCACGCCCGCACCGGCCCGATGCGCTCCGCGATGGCGGCCAGCGCCAGCCGCAGCGTGCGCTGCGGATCACCGGTGTTGCCCCCGAGCAGCAGGTACGCGTCCTCGCCCATGCCCCCAAAGGTATCCGCCGCCGGGCCACCCATACACCCGCCCCGCCGCTCGTGGATCGCCGCCACCCGGCGCCCAGGGAGGGCCTAGTTTCGCTTCCGCAACGCCATCATCCCCATGAGACAGTTCCTCAAGTTCATGTTCGCGAGCATGCTCGGGTTCATCCTGGGCTCCATCGCCATCGGCATCATCCTCATGCTCTTCATCGCCGGTGCCGTGGCCGCCATGGGCACGGCGTTCAGCATGGACCAGAAGCCCACCAACGTGCGCGCCAACAGCGTGCTCCGCATCACCCTCGACCACCCCATCGTGGACCGCGGCCGCAAGGACGACCTGCTGCTGGACTTCGGACCCTTCCGCGGCATGGGCGAGATCGGCCTGAACGACATCCTCAACGACCTGGACAAGGCGTCGCGCGACGAGCGCATCAAGGGCATCTTCCTGGACCTGGGCATGGTGGACGCCCGCATGGCCACGCTGAAGGAGATCCGCGACAAGATCATGGCCTTCAAGGCCGAGAGCGGCAAGCCGGTGATCGCCTACGGCGACATGTTCACCCAGGCCACCTACTACCTGGCCAGCGCGGCCGACGAGGTTTACCTGGTGCCCGAGGGCGACCTGGACCTGCGCGGGCTGCGCAGCGAGATGATGTTCTTCAAGGGCATGTTCGACAAGCTCGACATCGAGGTGCAGTTCATCCGCGGCAGCAACAACCGCTTCAAGAGCTTCGGCGAGGCCTTCACCGAAACGGGCATGAGCCCCGCCAACCGCGAGCAGATGGAGCGGCTGGTGAACGGCATGTGGGACCACTACCTGGAGACCATCGCCACCACGCGCCGCATCGACAAGGCACGCCTGAACGGCATCGCCGACAGCCTCCTGATCCGCCGCGCCACCGATGCCGTGACCCACGGCCTGATCGACGGGGTGATGTACCGCGACGAGGTGCTGGCCCGCGTGAAGGAGCGCATGGGCCTGGACGCCGGCAAGGAGATCGCCTTCACCGGGCTGGGCCGCTACACCCGTGCCCGCGTGGCCGACGCCCCTCCGGCCGAAGGCAAGGCCCTGCCCCTGACCAAGCGGCCCAAGCTCGCCGTGGTGTACGCCCAGGGCGACATCATGGACGGGGAGAGCAGCGACGGCGTGATCGGCGGCACCACCCTGAGCGCGGCCATCCGCGAGGCCCGCGAGGACACCAGCGTGAAGGCCATCGTGCTGCGCGTGAACAGCCCGGGCGGCAGCGGCCTGGCCAGCGATGTGATCTGGCGCGAGGTGAAGCTGGCCACCGCCGTGAAGCCCGTGGTGGTGAGCATGGGCGACGTGGCCGCCAGCGGCGGGTACTACATCAGCTGCGCGGCCAACCGCATCTATGCCGAGCCCACCACCATCACCGGCAGCATCGGCGTGTTCGGCATGATACCCAACATGCAGGGCTTCTTCAACAACAAGCTCGGCATCACCTTCGACGGCGTGCAGACCAACACCTACGCCGGCATGCTCACCACCAGCCGCCCGCTCACCGCCCAGGAGAAGGACATCATCCAGGGCTTCGTGGACCACTTCTACGACACCTTCACCACCCGCGTGGCCGAGGGCCGGAAGCTCACCAAGGCCAGGGTGGACAGCCTGGGCCAGGGGCGCGTGTGGACCGGCGTGGACGCCAAGTCCAATGGGCTGGTGGACGAGCTGGGGGGGCTTGAGGACGCCCTCCGCAGCGCCGCCGACATGGCCGGACTGGCCGAGGGGCACTACCGCATGGTGGCCTATCCCGAGCAGGAGGACCTCTTCACCGAACTGTTCAAGGAACTGAACGGCGATGCCCGGGCCTGGCTCACCGGCCAGTTGCTCGGGGAGGATGCCGAGCTGCTGCACAGCTTCCAGCAGGCCCGCACCGTGCGCCGCCTCCATGGCGTTCAGGCCCGCATGCCCTTCGACGTGCAGGTCTACTGATGGGTTGAAAAGGAAGAAGGGTCCACGCGCATGGCGGGACCCTTCCCCTTACCCTAACGATCGGTCCAATGACCCAAACCCGGGGTTGTGTACGGGAGCACCCCCCGCAGGGTTGCACACGAACGGGCGCTCACCCCACGGCCACGTGGAACCCGCTGTGGTTCCGCACGTTGAGCACCCGGCCATCGGCCCACACCAGGTACTGGCCCTTGATGCCCGCCAGGACGCCCGACACCTCGGGCTCCTTCGCCAGGTCGACGCTCGACACCTTGGGCGGCCAGCCGGGACAAGGGTAATGCAGCAGCTGCGGCGCCTCGGCGGGCAGGGCATGTTCCTGCAGGTCGGCAGGAAGGCTTGAGAGGGCCTTGTCACGCGCGGCGAGCAAGGCGTCCAGGTCAGGCCGCACCGGCTTCAGCATGGCGCGCCAGTTGGTGCGGTCGGCGAAGTGGGCCTTCAGCGCCACCTCGATGGCACCGGCGAGCTGGCGGTAGGGCGTGCGCGCGATGCGCACCGCCGCCACGGCCCCCTGGTCGATCCAGCGCACGGGCACCTGGGTGGCGCGCGTGACCCCCACCTTGATGCCGCCGGTGAAGCTCAGGTACACGATGTGCTCGGTGTCGTGGTGCGCGCGCTCCCATTCCGGGTCGCGCCCCTCGCCCAGGTGCGCGCGGCACAGCTCGGGGCGCACGATGCACTCGGCCGCTTCCGGGGCATCGCGGAAGCACGGGTAGCAGAACCCCTGCCCGAAGAACTTCTTCACGCCGCGG
>JBIJCH010000353.1:0-3035 GCA_044344815.1 Flavobacteriales bacterium
GGACATCGTGCACCACCTCCAGCGCCTCCTGAAGGTTGAAATGTGAATAGTGCTCCTTCACGCGCAGAGCGTTCAGCACCAGCACGTCGAGGCCGCGCAGCTTGTCGCGCTCGGCCGGTGCGATGGTCTTGGCGTCGGTGATGTAGGCCAGGGGCCCGATGCGGAAGCCGAGCACGGGCAGGTGCATGTGCATCACCTCCACCGGCACCACCTCCACCCCGTCCAAGGTGAACGGCGAGCGGTCGATGAGGCGCATGTCGAACTCCGGCACACCGGGGTAGCGCTGGGGGCCGAAGGCATAGTGGTACATCTGGCGCACCCCGTCCGCGGTGGCGGCATCGGCGTAGATGGGCACCGGCCTGGGAGGTTCGTGCAGGAAGCTGATCGCCCGCAGGTCGTCCATGCCGCCGATGTGGTCCATGTGCGCATGGGTGAGCAGCACCGCATCGAGGTCGGCCACCCGGGCACGCAGCAACTGCTGCCGCATGTCGGGCCCAGCATCGATGAGTATCCGCGTGCCATTGACCTCCACCAGCGCGCTCACCCGAAGCCGCTGGTCGCGGGGATCGGCACTGGTGCACACCATGCAACCGCACCCGATGATGGGTACGCCCTGGCTGGTGCCGGTGCCGAGGAAGGTGAGGCGCATGGCGGTGCGGTGGCGAAGTTGGGCAACGGGCGCGAGAGGGCAGCGCGACCCTCGGAATGAACGAAGCCGCCCAAGGGCGGCTTCCGATCTGGCGGAGAGGGAGGGATCGCGCTCGGAAGCGCTTTCCCAGGAGGGGTGGCTTCAGGTCCGAAGCCGATCGCGCTTCGCGCGATGCTTCGTTCATCCCTCGGTCCGCTGCGAGCAAGCTCGCGCGACCCTCGGAATGAACGAAGCCGCCCAAGGGCGGCTTCCGATCTGGCGGAGAGGGAGGGATTCGAACCCCCGTTACCATTGCTGGTAAAGCGGTTTTCAAGACCGCCGCGATCGACCGCTCTGCCACCTCTCCGATGGCGCCTTCAAGCGCTGCGCGAAGGTAGGATGGTCGACAGGAACGGCATCTCCCACCCCACCATCGGTCGTAAAGGGCGCCTGCATGGGGTTATCTTTGGTACATGCTTCCCACCCGCCGGAACCTTGCGATCCTGAGCCTGCTCTGCGCCACCGTGGTCAACGCCCAGCGCGGTCCCGACGCGATCGTGGAGACCAAGACCTTCCATGTGCCCGGCAAGGGCGAACGGGTGGACGTGATCATCTCGGTGCTGGGGTACAGCCTGGCCGTGGCGCCCAACGACCACGGATTCCAGCAGGGGCGCGTGGAGGCGGTGACGATCATCGAGCGGAACAACGCGATCGCCGATTACCGCAAGACCGTGGTGCAGGGCCCCGAGCGGCCCGACACCGTGAGCGCCGACTTCGTGCATGTGGAGAGCTTCCTGCTCCAGCCCGGGGAACATGGCCTCGTGGTGGAACTACGTGACCTGGTGACGGGCGATACGGTGGCCTCCAAGCTCGCGGTCCCCCTGGCCGTGGGCGCACCTGCGAACGGGCTCGCCTTCAGCGATGTGCTGCTCGCCTCCTCCATCGTGAAGGCCGCAGGTTCGCCCACCGCGCGCAGCGGTTACGAGGTGCTCCCCTTCACCGGCACCTATTACCCGCAGGAGGTGTCGTCGCTCGCCTTCTATGCCGAAGTGTACCACGCCAGTGGGGCGCTGGCCGGCGACAGCCTTTACGTGCTCACCTACCAGCTCGAAGGTTACGAGGACAAGCAGGTCTACGGGAATTTCAAGAAAGTGCAGCGCATGCGCGCCGACGAGGTGAGCCCCGTGCTGGCACAATGGGACATCAGCGGGCTGCCCACCGGCAACTACCTGCTCGTGCTGGAGGCCCGCGACCGCAATGGCGCTGCGCTCGGCCGCCGGGAGCAGCTCATCCAACGGTTCAACGACCTGAAGTTCGACCTGGCCGACGATGCCCCCTTGGGCCGCACGTTCGTCGATGCCTTCACCGACCGTGACAGCCTGGCCATGGCCCTGCGCAGCATGCGCCCCATCGCCAGCAACCTTGAGCGCAAGATCATCGACGACCGGTACAAGGACAAGGACATCGATCTGATGAAGCGGTTCCTGTACACCTTCTGGTACAACCGCAACGGACCGGAGGCCGAGGCCGCATGGGAGCGCTACCGCAAGGAGGTGGTGAAGGTGAACCAATTGTACGGCTGCCGGAACATGCAGGGCTTCGACACCGACCGTGGCTACGTGCACCTGAAGTACGGCGCGCCCAACACCATCATGGACCGGGCGAACGAGATGGACGCCTACCCCTACCAGATCTGGCACTATTACCGGTGCGGCAAGTACACCAACCGCCGCTTCGTGTTCTACCAGCCCGAACTGGTGGGCGACTGTTACGAGCTGATCCACAGCGAAGTGCCCGGGGAGGTGCAGAACCAGCGCTGGAACCAGATCATCCACTCGCGCAACAACGCCATGAACAATGTGGACCCGCAGCAGGTGAACAGCCTGAGCGGTGAGCGCGCCCTGGAGTTCTACAACGACCCGCGCTGACGGCGGCACGGGGGGAACGCCCAATTTTGCGCTCCCCGAGCATGGCCCCCACCACCTCCGTCGTCATCCTCAACTGGAACGGCCAGCACTGGCTTGAGCGTTTCCTGCCCGGCGTGGTGGCCGCCACCGGCGATGATGCGCGCGTGATCGTGGCCGACAACGGGTCCACCGATGGCTCGGTGGCGTGGGTGCAGGCGCACTGCCCCACGGTGGGGATCGTGCGCAACGCCACCAACCTGGGTTTTGCCGGCGGCTACAACGAGGCCCTGAAGCGGGTGGATGCCGAGGTGTTCGTGCTGCTGAACAGCGATGTGGAGGTGGCGCCTGGCTGGATCGGCGCGTTGCGCGGTTATCTGGACCGCCACCCGGGGATGGCCGCCTGCCAGCCCAAGGTGCTGAGCCATGCGCAGCGCGACCGGTTCGAGCACGCCGGCGCCGCGGGCGGCTTCATCGACCGGAACGGCTACCCCTTCTGCCGG
>JBIJCH010000354.1:0-3029 GCA_044344815.1 Flavobacteriales bacterium
CGCATGGAGCTGCACCGTGGTCTCGCAGCTCACCGTGCCGGGCAGATAGGTGTGCGAGAGCGTCTGGCCCAGGTTCGTGTACGGATAGGTCTGCGGTGGTGAGCCGTCGCCGAAGTCCCACGTGAACACGGTGTTGGGCGATACGTTGGTGCTGCTGTTGATGAACTCCACGGCCTGCGGCGCGCACACCTGGGTGAGCCCGCCCACGGGGATCTGGATGGAGGCGCTGGTGCTCTCCTCCATGATCACGGTGCCGGTGACCACACAGCCGGACCCGAGCTCGGTGAGGGTGACGGTGTACTGGGCCACCGCCGAGGCGTACACATGGCTCACGCTCTGCGGGCTCACGAGGCCGGCCCCGCTGGTGTCCGGCGACCCGTCGCCCCAGTTGATGGTGTAGGCGCCGATGGGCGTGGGCGAGGCGACCAGCAGGGTGAAATTCGACCCCGAGCAGCTGTACCACACCGGCGTGTCGCTCGGCGTTCCCCAGTGATCATAAAGCTGGGGGCACTGGGCCCGGGCGGCCACGGTCATGCCGGCCAGGGCGGCCAGCGCGATGGTCCTGCGGATGTCCACGGGTATGGAGGTCACGCCCCCGTATACGCAGGTGCGGGGTTTCAGGGTTCGCGGTAACCGCACGGCCCCGGCCGCGTATGAAAGGCCCGGGCACAACGCCCTTCACCGGATGGAGCACTACGACCTTTGCGTGATCGGCGGCGGGCCCGCCGGCTATGCCGCTGCGATGCGCGCGATCGACCTGGGCCGGCGCACGCTGCTTGTGGAGCGCGACCGCATCGGCGGAACGGGCATCTACAACGGCGCCCTGGCGAGCAAGACGCTCTGGGAGATCAGCCAGCGCGTGGCCGCCGCGAACGAGATGGTGCGCCACCGCGGCCGTGAGCCTTTCCGGCCCGACTGGGACGACATCAACCGTACGCTCAACGAGGCGCTCTTCGAACGCAAGTACCTCTATGCCTGCCACATGCAGCTGCTGGAGAACAATGGCGGGCTGTTCACCCACCTGCGCGGTCAAGCCACGTTCACCGGTCCCAACACCCTCGCCGTGGTGCGCCAGGGGCTCGCCACGGAGGTGAGCGCCGAGCACGTGGTGATCGCCACCGGCAGCCGCCCGAGGACCCTTCCCAACGTGCCCGTGGACGAGAAGCGCATCGTCACAAGCGATGGCATCTTCCGCATCGACGAGCTCCCCGCCAGTATCGTGATCATCGGCGCGGGGGTCATCGGCTGTGAGTTCGCCACCATCTTCAGCAACCTCGGGCGCACACGTGTGCACCTGATCGACCGGGCCGAGCGCATCCTGCCCTTCGAGGATGCCGATGTGAGCGAGCTCGTGGCCCGCAACCTCGAGCGGCGCGGCGTGATCATCCACCGCAACGCCAGGCTCGACCGCATCGAGGCCATGCCGCATGGCGTGGAGTACGACCTGAGCTACGCCGACGGCCGCACCGAGCGCGTGGTGGTGGAGAAGGCCCTGCTCTCCGTGGGCCGCATCCCCAACCTGGAGCACCTCGACCTCCAGCGCGCCGGCCTCACGGTCGACCCGCGGACGGGCCTGCTGCCTTTGGAGGACACCCGTTCGGCCGTGCCGCACATCCATGTGGTGGGCGACGCGAGCGGCCGCAACATGCTCGTGAACCTCGGGGAGCAGGAGGCACGCCATGCGGTCGAGCGCATGTTCGGGCTGGGCCCCGCGCCCCTCACCCACGACCTGGTGAGCACCATCATGTTCCTCGATCCCGAGGTGGCGGGCGTGGGGCTCAACGAACAGGAGTGCCGCAAGCGCGGCATCCCCCACCGCGTGGCGCGCATCGACTACGCCTGCCTGGCCCGCGCCATCGCCATGCGCCGCACCAAGGGCTTCTTCAAGCTGATCGTCTCCGACGATGAGGAGATGCACGTGCTGGGCATGCGCGCCGTGGGCGAGCATGCCTCCAGCGCCATCCAGGCGGTCGCCCTCATGATGCAGGAACGCATCGGCATCCGCGCCATCGCCAGGCTCGTCCACCCCCACCCCAGCATCACCGAAGGCGTGCAGGAATGCGCGCGCATGCTGCTTGGCACCAGCATCTTCAAGTCGCCCGTGTTCGGCGACAAGATGCTCTGCCACCGCTGGGCGCCGGCACCTGCGGAGGAACGCGCCGCCTGAACCGTCAGGGGAGCTGTGGCGGCCCGGGATCCTGCAACTCCGGATCGTTCACGAACTCCCAATCCGTGAGGGTATTGAGGAAGGCCAGCAGCTGCTGCTTCTTCTGTGCCGTGAGCCCCAAGGTATTGTCCGGGTCGGTGAACTTCATGAAGGGATCCACCGTCACCGAAGGGACGCCGCCCTCGTTGTAGTGGTCGATCACCTCCTCGAGTGTGGTGAAGCGACCATCATGCATGTAGGGGTAGCTCAACGCGATGTTGCGCAGGGTCGGCGTCTTGAACTTGCCCATGTCGAAGGGATCGCCGGTGATGGCGCCACGGCCCAGGTCGGTGAAGATGGAGTCGAGCCCGTTGTTGTGGAACTGCTCGTCGGTGAAGAGGCCCGCCGCGTTGGTGTGGCAATGGAAGCAATCGGCGCCGCCCTGCCCCACCACCTGACCACCGCCGGGCAGGTAGATCACCTGGCCCACGGGACCCCCCTCGGCCTGGAAGAGGAAGAAGCCCTGGGCCTCATCGGGCGTGAACGCCGCCTCACCGCGCTCCACCTTGTCGTACTTGGAGTTCGCGCTCACCATGATGCGCAGGAACTGCGCCAGGGCCTTGGCGGCGCGCAACGAGTCGATGGTCTCGCTGCCGAATGCCCGCTTGAACAGCGTGGGGTACACCGGATCGGCCTGGAGCTTCGCCACCACCGACGGCCAGGTCTCGTGCATCTCGATCGGGTTGACCACGGGTTCCAGCACCTGCACCTCCAGCGTGGGCGCGCGGCCGTCCCAGAAGAAGCTCGTGCCCCAGCCCAGGTTCACCAGGGCCATGCTGTTGCGCGTGCCCACCGAACCGTCCACGCCCGTGCTGAACTGGTT
>JBIJCH010000356.1:0-3015 GCA_044344815.1 Flavobacteriales bacterium
GAGCGGATGCATCCGTTAGCGTCGGTGACCGTGGCCACCATGGTGCTGTTCTCCTCGAAGGCCTGCTGGATGGATGGCGAGCTGCCTCCCGTGCTCCAGGAAATGGCGAGCGCCCCGGTGCCGCCCGATGCGGCGGCGATGAACGAGCCGGGTTCGCCAGGGCATAGCAGCTCCTCGCCGGAGATCTCGATCTCCAAGAGAGAAGGAGCCAGCAGGTCGAAGGATAGAGTGGTGTCGCACCCCGCGTTGTCCGTGATCACAACACTATAGGTGCCTGGGCCGAGCCCGCTGATGGTGGTGGTGTTCTGCGGCGGTGCGGTGTTCCACGCATAGGTGAAAGGCGCGTTCTGCCCGAGCGGCGCCACCGTGATGCTCCCATCCTCCGCGTCTGCGCAGGTGATCGCGTCCACCAGCGTGTTCACAGGCCCCGGTTCGCAGCAGGGCAGCACCACCACGGTGTCCACCAGCATTGTCGCGCCTGGATAGTGGCAGTAGTCACCCACCTCCACGGTGTAGGTGCCCGGCGCCGTGATAGTGATCGCAGGATCGGTGCTGCCATCGCTCCACAACACCGAGTAGATGCCCGTGTAGTACGACAGGTCGATGGTGATGGTGCCGTTGCACAGCAGGGTATCCATCCACGGGATCAGGTCGTAGGTGGCGTTGCCGATGTAGATCGGGTTGGGCGGTGTTCCGGTGTTGGTGAGGCAGCAGTTGCCCCCGGCCGAAACGTTGAAGGTGCCATTGAAGCAAGCGTACTGCACCTGATGCGCGTAAAGCGCGGTGCCCGGCCCGAACTCCGCCAGGAAGAACTGCACGATCTGCGGGGCCGAATTACCACCGCCCTGTGAGGAGGTGCTGCATTGGCCTTCCGCCCCGGCCATGCAGTTCACCACGTTGAACCCCGGAACCAGCTCCTCGCTCAGGTAGTTCGCGATGGCGATGTTGCCCAGCGTCTGGCTGTACATGGTGACAATGCTCGCTGGCACGCCGGTGATGGTGGTGTTCGGCGGGTTGTTGCCGCAGGGGCCGTTGGCGCCGTCGAACCCCGCGTAGATCACCTCGCTCACATTGCCGACGAAGGGCCCGGTGATGTTCACCGCTACGGCTTCGTAGGTGCAGATACCGATGCGCAGCCCGGGGATGTTCTGGTCCACATTGATCGTGATCGCCCCACCCTCGTAATTGGAGTAGATCATCAGGTTGCCCGCGGGGTCGCAGATGTTCGTCGAAGGTGGGGTGGGCGGCGACACGTCAATGCAGCAGTTGCCGCCGTCGGACAGGTCGACCACGGCGTTCTGCCAGCACGCGTATTGGGTCTGGTGGGCATACAGGCTGGCCCCGGTCTGCGCTTCGAAATGGAAGACGAGCTCGTCGGGCGTGTTCACTCCGCCGGTGTTCACCGTGGTATCGCACAGCCCTGCGGCACCGATCACCACGCCGCCAAACTGCCCGGTGCCGTTGTTGTGCGCCGGTATATAGCCCACCAGGGGCGGCTGCAGCGGTGGGTTGATGGTGACGATGTTCGGTGGCACACCGGTCACGCTGGTGGTGAAATTGCCCTGGCCGCAGTTGTTGTTGTTCTGGTTGGAGTTCATCCCCGCATACAGCACCTGCGTAACGTTCGCCGCGAACGGACCAGTGATCGTCACCTGCACGGGCTCGTAGGTGGAGATGCCGATCACAAGGTTCGGGATGTTCACGTCCACGTTGATGGTAACGATGCCGCCGTCGTAGTTGGACAGCAGGAAGAGGTTGCCATTCGGGTCGCACACCTGCGCACGCACGGAGATCAAGAGGAGCAGGCACACGGATGTGAGCAGGGTACGCATAGAACGGACAACACGCAGCTGCGAATTTAGTTCAGGTCCCTGATACGGAACGTTCGAGCATGGACCGTAGCCTGGCATGGACGCACCGCCTCTGGGAAGGCTCGTGGCAGTTCAGTTGCCGCCTCCGCCGGGTCGCTGCGGATCCCGTGCGGTGCGGCATACCGATCCCCTGCGCAGCCCGTTCATGAAACGCCCGTCCGAACCAACCGTCCCGTACCTTTGTTCATTCCGTCAAGCCCATGCCCTTGGAACATCAGACCGGCACCTACCCGCTCCTGGAGCGCATCACGCTTCCGGCCGACCTGCGTGCCCTGCCAGAGGATCAGCTGCAGCAGGTGTGCACCGAGCTGCGCGACTTCATCATCGACGTGGTGAGCGTGAAGGGCGGCCACTTCGGCGCCAGCCTGGGCGTGGTGGAGCTCACCGTGGCGCTGCACTACGTGTTCAACACACCCTACGACCAGCTGGTGTGGGATGTGGGGCACCAGGCCTACGGGCACAAGATCCTCACCGGGCGCCGCGAGGTGTTCCACACCAACCGCATCTACAAGGGCCTCAGCGGCTTCCCCAAGCGCAGCGAAAGCGCGTACGACACCTTCGGCGTGGGGCACAGCAGCACCAGCATCGGCGGTGCGCTGGGCATGGCCGTGGCCAGCAGGCTGAAGGGTGAAACGGACCGCCAGTGCGTGGCCATCATCGGCGATGGGGCCATGACCGCAGGCCAGGCCTTCGAGGCGCTGAACCACGCGGGCGGCGCGGGTACCGACATGCTAGTGGTGCTCAACGACAACTGCATGAGCATCGACCCCAACGTCGGTGCGTTGAAGGAATACCTCACGGACATCGCCACCAGCCACACCTACAACAAGGTGAAGGACGAGGTGTGGAACCTGCTGGGCAAGGTGAGCAAGTTCGGGCCGAATGCGCAGAGCATCGTGCAGAAGGTGGAGAACGCCGTGAAGAGCGCGCTGCTGAAGCAGAGCAACCTGTTCGAGAGCCTCAACTTCCGCTACTTCGGTCCGGTGGACGGCCACGATGTGGACCACCTGGTGAAGGTGCTCCGCGACCTGCGGGACATCCCCGGTCCGAAGATCCTGCACACGATCACGAAGAAGGGCAAGGGCTACGGACCCGCCGAAGCGGGCAGCCCCACGGTGTGGCACGCGCCAGGCCTCTTCAACAA
>JBIJCH010000028.1:0-11374 GCA_044344815.1 Flavobacteriales bacterium
GTTCCAACGCCCTTTGAGCGGGAAGGTGCCGGCCGTGAGCTCCTCGAAGGCGGGCTGCACCACATGCGCGAACGTCTCGTTCTCGGCGAAGCGGAAAAGCTTGTTCTTGCCCATGGGGGAAGCGGGCCTGCCGACCGACAGGTGGGCCGCGAAAATAGACCACCGATCTTCGCCCCTCGCCTTCGTGCCGCGCGGTGCGGGACTCCGGCGAGCGAAGAATGCTCCACGGCAAGCGCATCCTGGTGGCCCCTCTCGACTGGGGGCTCGGCCACGCCGCACGCTGCGTACCGATCGTCAACACCCTGCTCGAACAGGGTGCCGTGCCTGTTCTCGGTGCCGATGGCGGTCCGCTCGCGTTGCTGCGCAACGAGTTCCCCGCGCTGGAACACGTGGAGCTGCCCGGTCTGGAGGTGCGCTACGGGCGAGGCGGCTCGCAGGCCTGGAGCATGGCGCGCCAGTTCCCGGCCATGCTGCGCAGCATCCGGCAGGAGCAGGGCATCATCGCGCGGCTCGTTCCGGAACTTCGGCTCGATGCCATCATCAGCGACCAGCGCTTCGGTGTCCGCAGCGAACAGGTGCCCGGCGTGCTCATCACGCACCAGGTGTTCCCCTTCACGCCGGTGGCGCAGCGCTTGATGCGCGCCATCAACCGCCGGCACATCGCCCGCTTCGACCGCTGCTGGATCATGGACGAAGAGCAGGCGCCCGGACTGGCGGGTGAGCTTTCGCACGGCCGGGACCTTCCGGCGAACGCACGCTACATCGGGGTGCACAGCCGCATGGCACAGCACGATGGCGCAGGGGCGGTGGCGCGTCATCGCGTGGTGGCCGTGATCAGCGGTCCCGAGCCGCAGCGCACGCTGTTCGAGGAGAAGCTCATCGCGCAGCTCACCGACCTCCCCGGCGAGCACCTGCTGGTGCGCGGCAAGCCGGGCGCGCGCGGTGCAAGGCAACTCGGCAACCTCCATGTGGTGGACCACCTGAGCGCCGCCGACCTGCGCACGGCCCTGCTCGGTGCGGAGCGCATCGTATCACGCAGCGGCTACACCACGCTCATGGACCTGGTGGCGCTCGGCCGGTCGGCATTGATCGTGCCCACGCCGGGCCAGCCCGAACAGGAATACCTCGCCCGCCTGCACAGCGGCACCGGCCGCTTCCTGGTGCAGCACCAGCAGGCCCTCGACCTGCGCGCGGCCCTGGCCTGGAAGCCCGCGAGCGTGCCGCCGCACACATCGCCCGCTGGCCTGGAACGCGCCTTGCAGGACCTCGCCACCCTGCTCCGCGCATAAGCCGTGGCTCGTCTACATTTGATCGTCATGCTCCGTTCCGCCCTTTCCACGCTTCTCGCCTTCACCCTTCCCTGCCTGCTTCACGCGCAGGAGGACCTGGACAAGCGTCTGCTCGACCAGCAGGCCCAGTATGAAAAGCTGCGCCAGCAGGTGGAGGCACTGAAGAAGCCCATCGAGGAGTCCAAGCTCGCCATCATCCGCCGCGACCTGAAAGCCGTTGGCCTGCCCGCCCTCGCGCCCGGCGACCAGCTGATCGAGCACCCCGGACACATGCTGGTGTACAGCGAAGCGCACGAGCAGCCCAAGTGGACCGCGCACATCGCTGCGACCGACCTGGTGACCGGCAACCTCGCGCGCATCGACACCTTCCTGATGGACCCCAAGATCACCAGCGGCTCCAGCACGGTGGAGGACTACTGGAACAGCGGTTTCGACCGCGGCCACCTGGTGCCCAGCGCCGACATGCGGTGGAGCCAGGAGGCCCTTGCCGCCACCTACCTCTACAGCAACATCAGCCCGCAGCGGCCCGAGTTCAACCGCGGCAGCTGGAGCGAGCTGGAGGACTGGGTGCGCCGCACCGTGCGTTACGGCAACGAGCGCGTGTTCGTGGTCACCGGGCCGGTGCTCAAGGACGGGCTGCCGCGCATGGACAATCCGGGGCACAAGAACGAGGTGAGCATCCCCGAGCTCTTCTTCAAGGTGGTGGCCGACCTCGACGGGCCGGAGAAGAAGATGATCGCCTTCGTGATGCGGAACGGGGTGAACGAGTATCCGGTCATCAGCTATGCGGTGCCGGCCGACAGCGTGGAGAAGCTCACCGGCATCGACCTTTTCCCCGCGCTCGACGACGCCACCGAGAACGCCCTCGAGGCCCAGCGCGACCCGCAGGCGTGGTACCACCAGGGCGACCCCTTCTTCGGGGAGGTGGAACCGTTGAAGGCCCCGCTGCCCAAGGGCCTGTTCAACACCGTGCAGGCCAAGTACCAGGTGGGGCGCACGGCCACCGTGTGCGGCACCGTGGTGAGCACCCGCCGCACCGCCAAGGCCAACGCCATCTACCTGAACCTGGACCGCGTGCACCCCGCGCAGGACTTCTACGCCACCGTGTGGGACTACAACGGCCCCAACTTCCACTACGACCCCGAGACCTACCTGCTGAACAGGAAGGTCTGCATCACCGGCAAGGTCACGCTCTACGACGAGGTCGCGCGCATCAGCGTGAACAACGAGAACGAGATCCAGCTCTGGGACGAGGTGGTGCGGTGAGCCGACGGCGCGGCCCGGGCATCCGGTACCTTTGGGCATCGCCATGCACCACACCCTGAAGCCCCTGTGGGGGCTGCTCCCCGCCCTGCTCCTTACCGCCTGCGGCCCGGGTGCCGACAACACCGGGACCACCACCGCAGCAACGGCCGCCGGTCCGCTGTTCACCCGCGTCACGCCCGACAGCTCCGGCATCACCTTCGCCAACACCGTCACCGAGAGCCCCGAGGTGAACTACTTCACCTACATCTACGCCTACAACGGCGGCGGTGTGGCGGCGGGCGACGTGAACAACGACGGGCTCACCGACCTGTACTTCACCGGGAACCAGGTGCCCGACCGGCTGTACCTCAACAAGGGCGGCATGCGCTTCGAGGACGTCACGGAGAAGGCCATCGGTCCGCTGGCGGGTGCCGGCTGGCGCACCGGGGTGAGCATGGCCGACGTGGACGCCGACGGCCGCCTCGACATCTACGTGTGCCGCAGCGGCCCCACCAGCGACACCGCGCTCACACGCAACCTCTTCTACCACAACAACGGCGACGGCACCTTCACCGAGATGGCCCACGCGCTGGGCATCGCCGACACCACGCACAGCACGCAGGCCGCCTTCTTCGACGCCGACAACGACGGCGACCTCGACCTGTACGTGATGAACCACCCGCCCGGGCGCAAGCTCGGCCTCAGCAACTTCGCCGCCCTGCGCGCCATCCAGGACCGCACCGCGCCCACCGACCGCTTCTACCGCAACGAGGGCGGGCGCTTCGCCGAGGTGACCTACGCCGCCGACCTGCAGAACTATGCTTACAGCCTCGGCCTCTCGGTCGCCGACCTCGACCAGGACGGCTGGGCCGACATCTACGAGGCGAACGACTTCGACGCGCCAGACCTCATGTACATGAACCAGCGCGACGGCACCTTCGGCGAGCAGCTCCAGTTCCGCCTGCGCCACATCAGCAACTTCGGCATGGGCTGCGACGTGGCCGACTACAACAACGACGCGCTGCCCGACATCATGGTGCTGGACATGACCGCCGACGACCACCGGCGCAACAAGACCAACATGGGCAGCATGAGCCCCGAGCGATTCTGGGCCAATGTGCGCGGCGGCTACTTCTTCCAGTACATGGTGAACACCCTGCAGCTCAACAACGGCAACGGCACCTTCAGCGAGGTGGCGCAGCTGGCCGGGGTGGCCCGCACGGACTGGAGCTGGGCGCCCCTCTTCGCCGACCTGGACAACGACGGGTGGAAGGACCTGGTGGTGACCAACGGCTTCAAGCACGATGTGCGCAACAACGACTACGCCCGCGGCGTGTACGACAAGCTGCGCACCGGCGCCGACTTCTACGGCACGCTCGACCTGATCCCCAGCACCAAGCTCCGCAACTACCTCTTCCGCAACAACGGCGACCTCACCTTCGCCGACAGCTCACAGGCCTGGGGCTTCACCGAGGCCTTCAACAGCAACGGCGCCCTGTACGCCGACCTGGACAACGACGGCGACCTCGACCTGGCCATCAACAACCTGGACGACCCCGCCGGCGTGTACCGCAACACCACCAGCGAGCAGCACCCCGACCGCCGCTGGCTGCGGCTGAAGCTCACGAAGGGCATGTCGGCGGCGCTCGGCGCCAAGGCCTACGTGCGGCACCGCGGCACGGTGCAGTACCAGGAGCTGTACCCGGTGCGCGGCTACCAGAGCGCCGTGGAACCCGTGCTGCACTTCGGCCTCGGCGCCATCGATGCGGTGGACACCGTGGAGGTGCGCTGGCCCGACGGCACCGTCACCCTGCGCACCGGCGTGAAGGCCGGCCAGGTGCTCGCCCTGCGCCAGGAGGAGGGCGGCAAGGCCCCGGAAGCCCCCGCCCTGCCCGCGCCCCTGCTCACCGAGGTCACCGACCAGCTGGACAAGGGCCTTGCGCACACCGAGAACCTGTACGACGACTTCCAACTGGAGCTGCTGCTGCCCCACAAGCAGAGCGAGCTGGGACCGATGCTCGCCACCGCCGACGTGAACGGTGACGGGCGCGACGACCTGTTCGTGGGCGGCTCGTACATGAGGCCCGCGGCACTGTGGCTGCAACGTGCCGATGGTGGCTTCGAGCCCGCGCGTTCGCAGCCGTGGAAGGAGCGCATGCCCCAGGAGCAGCTGGGCGGCCTCTTCCTCGACATCGATGGCGACGCCGACCGCGACCTGCTGGTGGTCGCCGGGTCCAACGAGCTCGACCTGCGCGAGGCCGCCTACACCCACCGCCTGTACCGCAACGATGGTCGTGGCGGCTTCACCGAGGCGAAGGACGCGATGCCCGCGTTGATGACGAGCGGTCAGCGCGCCGATGCGGCCGACATCGACGGCGACGGCGACACCGACATCTTCCTGGGTGGAAGGCAGACCCCCGCGCACTACCCCTTCGCGCCGCGCAGCTACCTGCTCGTGAACGACGGCAGCGGCCGCTTCACCGACGCCACCCAGCAGCTGGCCCCCGCACTGATGGGCCCTGGCATGGTCACCGCCGTGCGCTTCAGCGACGTGGACAACGACCGCGACCCCGACCTGCTGCTGGCCGGCGAATGGATGGGGCTGATGCTCCTGCGCAACGAGGGCGGCCACTTCATGGACCACAGCGCGGCCAGCGGCCTCAAGGACCTCAAGGGCTGGTGGGGCAGCCTGGCCACCGCCGACCTCAACGAGGACGGGCGACCCGACATCATCGGCGGCAACCTCGGCTGGAACAGCAAGTTCCACGGCACTCCTGCGCACCCCGTGCACATCTACTGGGCCGACTTCGACGACAACGGCCGCCACGACATCGTGCTGGCCAAGGACAAGGATGGCAAGCAGCTGCCCGTGCGCGGCCGCGAGTGCAGCAGCCAGCAGTGCCCCGTGATCCTGCAGCGCTTCCCCACCTACGAGCAGTTCGCCGAGGCCGACCTCTCACGCATCTACACCCCCGAGAAGCTCGCGAAGGCCCTGCACCTGGAGGCCACGTGGATGTGGAGCACCGTGCTGCTCTCCAGGCCCGACGGCACCTACGAGCCGCGTCCCCTGCCGAACCTCGCGCAGGTGGCGCCCATCAACGGCATCGTGGTGGCCGATGTGGACGGCGACGGGCACCAGGACCTGGTGTGCGCCGGCAACAACTGGGGCGCCGAGGTGGAGACGGTCCGCTACGATGCGGGCATCGGCTGCGTGCTGCTGGGCGACGGCAAGGGCGGCCTGCGCCCGGTGCCGCCCGTGCGCAGCGGCTTCACCGCCTGGGGCAACGTGAAGGACCTGGTGCTGCTGCGGCGCAACGGGCGAAGCACGGTGGTGGTCGGCAACAACAACGACCGGTTGCAGGCCTTCGAGCTGGGGGGTGCCGGCCTCAGCGCGCGCGCTCCAAGGTGAAGCTGAAGGTGGTGCCGCGGCCCTCTTCGCTCCGCACGGTGATGGACTGGCCGTGCGACTCCACGATGTGCTTCACGATCGCCAGCCCGAGGCCGCTGCCGCCCTCGTGCCGTGCGCGGCTCTTGCCCACACGGTAGAAGCGCTCGAACAGGCGGGGCAGGTGCTCCGCGCTGATGCCGATGCCGTCGTCGGCCACCTCCACCAGCACCTGGCGGTCCTCCAGCTGGAAGGCACGCACCTCGCACCGGCCTCCATCGCGACCGTAATTGATGGCGTTGGTGAAGAGGTTGAGGAACACCTGCGAGAGCCGGTCGCGGTCGGCCATCACCCACACCGGTTCGCTCATCGCGCACACCAGCCGCACCTGCTTCTCCCGTGCCTGGATCTCCAGCTCGTCGATCAGCTCGCGCACCAGCTGCGCAAGGTCCATGCGCGCCACATGCATGGCCATCACCCCGCTCTCCAGCTGCGTGATCAGGTCGAGGTCCTCCACGATCTTGATCAGGCGGTCGACCCCGTTGCTGGCGCGGTTCAGGAAGTCGCGGTTCACCTTGGCATCCTCCAGTCCGCCCTCGATCAGGGTGAGGATGTAGCCCTGGATGTTGAAGATCGGCGTCTTCAGCTCGTGGGCCAGGTTCCCGATGAATTCGCGGCGGAAGCGCTCGCGTTCCTTCAGCTCGGTGATCTCCTCGGACCGCTGTCCCGCCCAGGCCGTCACCTCCGAATCGAGCGCGCCCAGCACGTCAGCATCAGGCTCACCGGAGGCACGCCCGCCCGCCGTCATCCGGATGTCGTTGATGCGCCGCAGGATCAGGCTCACCCGCTCCTGGATGAAGCGCTTCACCACGAAGAGCGTGGCGGCATAGGACACCACCACGGTCACCAGCGCCGCAGGCAGCAGGGCTGGCGGGGGCGCGCCGTCCACCAGCGCCACCACCAGGGCCACCACGCCCATGGCCAGGGCGGTGAGCAGGGCCACCAGCAGGGCCGCCCGTCGGGGGGTGAGGCTGTGCATCGGCGTCGAAGATACCGAGCACCACCTCGTGAAAAGCTTGGCGGCCAAGGACTCCCGCATTCCATCCGCCTTAACCTTCACGAAACACCCTCAGCTTAGTTTCGCAGGTCTTTTACGACCCTGCACATGCGTTTCGGCATCATCGAGCTCCTGATGTTGGCGGGCTCGCTGGCCCTCTTCATCCACGGGATGAAGCTGCTGAGCGAGGGCCTGCAGAAGACCGCCGGCGTGCGGATGCGCCGCGTGCTGGGCACCATGACGGCCAACCCCCTGCGGGGCGTGCTCACCGGCTTCAGCACCACCGCCATCGTCCAGTACTCGTCGGTCACGGTGGTGATGGTGGTGAGCTTCGTGAACGCGGGCCTCCTCACCCTGCGCCAGAGCATTCCTGTGATCATGGGTGCCAACATCGGCACCACGCTCAAGTCGCTTCTCTTCGTGTGGGTGGGTTTCACCAGCGTGAAGCTCACCGCGGTGGCCCTGCCCATCCTGGGGATCGCCTTCCCCCTGCTGTTCCTCAAGGGCGGGCGGGTGAAGGCGGCCACCGAGCTGCTCCTGGGCATCGCGCTGCTCTTCCTGGGGCTCGACCTGCTGAAGGACAACGTGCCCCATTTCACCGCCGAGGCCCTCGGCTTCCTGCACGACCTGTCGGACAACGGCATGTTGAGCGTGCTCCTGTTCGTGCTCATCGGCGCCGCGCTCGCCATCGCCGTGCAGAGCAGCAGCGTGGCGCTCGCCCTCACCATGGCCATGTGCCAGAGCGGGACCATCGGTTACGAGATGGCGGCCGCCATCGTGCTGGGCGAGAACATCGGCACCACCGTCACGGCCAACATCGCCGCGCTCGTGGCCAACGCGTGGGGCAAGCGCGCGGCGCGGGCCCACCTGGTCTTCAACGTGGTCGGCGTGGGCTGGGCCCTGCTGCTCTTCGGGCCTTACACCGCAGGCATCGACCTGCTGGTGCGGGAGCTCAACGGGGCCTCGCCCTACACCTCGCCCACAGCCGTGCTCTGGGCGCTCACCTACCTGCACATGTCCTTCAACCTCCTCAACACCCTGCTGCTCATCGGCTTCGTGCCCTGGATCGAGAAGCTGGTGACGCGCCTGGTGCCCGCGCGCGGCGAGGTGGACGAGGAGTACCGCCTGGAGTACATCGAGGACCCCATGATGCCCATGAGCCCCGAGCTCTCGCTGCTCGAGGCCCGCAAGGAGGTGGTGAAGTTCGCCCGGCTCACCCAGCGCATGCACGGCATGCTGCGCGACCTGCTCATCGAGAAGGACGCCGGCGAGCGCGCCCGCCTGCTGGCGCGCATCGCCAAGTACGAGGACATCACCGACCGCATCGAGGTGGAGGTGAGCAAGTACCTCACCAAGACCGGCGCCGAGGCCCGCAACGAGGAGCTCAGCGAGCGCGTGCGCGCATTGCTCGCCATCATCGGCGACCTGGAGCGCGTGGGGGACATCCTCTTCCAGATGAGCAAGAGCATGGAGCGCAAGGCCGACGAGCGTCTCTGGTTCAGCCCCGAGCAGCGCCAGAGCCTGCTGGACATGATGAACCTGGTGGACAAGGCCTTCGATGTGATGGTGGCGAACCTCGGTGGCGAGGATGAGGCCGTGAAGCTCGACGCGGCCATCGAGGCCGAGCAGCGCATCAACCAGCTGCGCGACCAGCTGCGCCGCGCCCATCTCAAGAGCGTGGAGAGCGGCGACCACAACATCAAGAGCGGCATGGTCTACAACGACCTCTTCAGCAGCTGCGAGAAGGTCGGTGACCATCTCATCAACGTGAGCGAGGCCCTGGCCGGCGAGGTCTGAACACGCTTCAAGGATCAAGTGCCAAGGGACAAGGGTTCAATGACCCTGGCCCTTGACACGTGCTACTTGTGACGTGTCACTTGACACGTGTGACTTGTCACTTGTCACTTGCGGTCATACCGCCCACCTCACGGCACCACGATCGCGTCCGTGAACACCACGTTGCTCTCGTGCAACGCCCGGTCCACCAGCATCACGCTGTACCGGATGGTGTCACCACTGGTGCCCGGCAGCGTTGGCCAGGGCTTCAAGGCCACGGCCAGCTCCCCTTCCAGGGCCTTGTTCTGTCCCGTGGGGGTCACCACCGGCACGCGGTAGTACAGCGGGAGCGTGAACGGAAACGGTTCCGACCACACGTTGTTCTCCAGCGTGTAGTACTCGACGAAGAGGTTGTGGTAATAGGTCTGCCCGGGTGCGTACGCCCCTGTGGTGTCGCCCTGGCCCAGGCCGATGTCGCCATCGCCATCGGTGAACTTCACCACCACCGAGGCCGAATCGCCGAAGGCCTTGAACTCCTTGAAGGAGAGCGCCGGCTCCACGGGGAACTCCTCCGTCTTCAGGCAGCCGGCAACAAGCAGGGCCACCGCAGCGGTGGCGGCTAACTTGCGGGCGGTGCGGGCTTCGGTGCGCATCAACGCAAAGGTAAGGTCCATGGTGCCCGCCCCGCCCCCACCCTACGCCGCGCTGGCCGACCGGGTGTTCGCCGTGGACGGACCCGATGCCTTCAACGCACTGGCGCTTGAGCTATTTCACCTGCACGCCGCCCACAACCCCGTGTACCGTGGATTCCTTCAGGGGCTTCGCCGCGATCCGGCCACCGTGCACAGCGTGGCCGACATCCCCTTCCTGCCCATCGGCACGTTCCGCAACCACCGCGTGCTGCTCGACGGACCGGAGCCGGCGATCACCTTCACCAGCAGTGGTACGACAGGGGCCATCACTTCCTCGCACCATGTGCCGTGGCCAGCGCTGTACGAGCGGTCCTTCCTCTCCTCGTTCCGGCAGGTGTACGGCGACCCGCGGGAATGGCGGATCCTGGCCCTGTTGCCGGCCTACCTGGAACGAACCGGCAGCTCGCTGGTGTACATGGCCGAGAAGCTCATCGCCCTCAGCGGTGATACCCTCAGCGACACCTACCTGTACCAGTACGACCGGCTCGCGGAGGTGCTGCGGCAGGGCGAGGCGGAAGGGAGGAAGACCCTGCTCCTCGGTGTCACCTTCGCCCTGCTCGACCTGGCCGAGCAGCACCCCATGCCCCTGCGCCACACCACCATCATGGAAACGGGCGGCATGAAGGGGCGGCGCCCGGAGCTGGTGCGCGAGGAGCTGCACGCCATCCTGCAACGGGCCTTCGGTGTGACCGCCGTGCACAGCGAGTACGGCATGACGGAGCTGTTGTCGCAGGCCTGGAGCACCGGTCAGGGCCTCTACCGCTGCCCGCCCTGGATGCGCGTTATCGCCCGCGGCACGGACGACCCCTTCGAGCGGCCCGCACCCGGTCGCACCGGCGGCCTCGATGTGATCGACCTGGCCAACATCGCCAGCTGCCCCTTCATCGCCACGCAGGACCTCGGCCGCGTGCACGCCGACGGCTCGTTCGAAGTGCTAGGCCGCTTCGACTTCAGCGACCTGAGGGGGTGCAACCTGCTGGTGGCGGAGTGAGAGCAGCCCCTACCATACTGTCATCCTGAGGCTCCGCGAAGGATCCGTCAACGCCGTGAACGGGGCTGCCTGTAGCAGTATCGCGAGGGGAGATGCTTCCTTCGTCAGCATGACAGTAGTGGGGGCAGCCCGTACCGAAGTGTCATCCTGAGGCTCCGCGAAGGATCTATCAACGCCGTGAAGGGGGCTGCCTGGAAAGCATCGCGAGGGGAGATGCTTCCTTCGTCAGCATGACAGTAGTGGGGGCAGCCCTGGCCGCATCGACCTCAGCGACCTGCGCGGGCGCAACCAGCTGGTGGCCGACTAGACCACCTTCACCAGGAAGTAGTTCTTCTTCCCGCGTTGCAGCAGCAGATACTTACCAAGAATGAGCTGATCACCCGAGGTGGTCTGATCGGCGGTGACCTTGACCTTGTTCACGGACAATGACCCCTCTTGGATCGCCCGTCGTGCATCACCGGAGGACTTCAGGAATCCACAGCGCCAAAAGAGCTTGTCCATCGGGATGCCAGCTCCCACCTGGCCCTTGCTCACCCCTGCCGGGTCGGTGGAATCCGGGTCGGCAACAGTCACGTAATGGTCAACGCTCTCGAGCACATCCTCCCAAGCGCTCTCCGAGAGCTTCAGCAGTTCCTCCCTTGAATTCCCGAAAAGCGCTTCCGTGGTCCGAATAACATTCGCCAGCTCGCCCTCCCCATGCACCAGCTTGGTGATGTACGCGGCCACCTCCTTTTGCAGCTTCCGGCGACCGGGGTCCTTGGCGTGCTCGGCGATCAGCGCCTCGCACTGCTCCTGCGGCCACAGGGTGAAGATGCGCGCCAGCTTGGCGGCGTCGGTATCGGCGGCGTTCAGCCAGAACTGGTAGAACTTGTAGGGACTGGTGCGCTGCGCATCGAGCCAGATGTTGCCGCCCTCGCTCTTGCCGAACTTGCTGCCGTC
>JBIJCH010000030.1:0-11344 GCA_044344815.1 Flavobacteriales bacterium
TTGTGCAGGGACCGTTGTCGATGGTCCACTCGAAGATGTTCTCACCCACCGAAAGGCCCGTCACCGCGCTGTTGGGGTCGGTGGGGTCGGCGATGATCCCGGTACCGCTGATCAGCGTCCATTGGCCGGTGGCGGGGAACACGTACGCACTGCCGGCAAGGTTCACCGCAGGCGCCGGTGTGCAGAACTCCTGGTCGGTTCCTGCGTCCACCGTGGCCATGTTGCCATCGAACACGAAGATGCTCACGAGGTCGGAGCTCGTGGGGCTGCAAGGGCCGTTGAGCACGGTCCAGCGGAACACGTTCTCACCGACCGAGAGACCGGTGATGGTGGTGGTGGGGCTCGTGGGGTCCGTGGGCACACCGGAACCCTGGAGCAGCGTCCAGATGCCCGTGGCGGGGAAGGTGAGCGAGCTGCCGGCCATGGTGGCGGTGGTGGTGGGTGTGCACAGCTCCTGATCGGGACCGGCGTTCGCCAGCGGCACGTTCGGGTCGAACACGAACACGCTCACCTCATCCACGCTCACTCCAGGGCTGCAGGGCCCGTTCTGCACGGTCCAGCGGAACACGTTCAGGCCGATCGACAGGCCGTTCACGGCGGTGATCGCCGCATTCGCATCGGTGAAGGTGCCCGAACCCTGCACCACCGTCCACAAGCCGCCACCGGGGAAGATGGTGGCGCTGCCGTTGAGCGTGGTGAAGTTCTGCGGGAAGCAGAGGTTCTGGTCGGGACCCGCATTGGCGGCGCCCTGCGCGGCGTCGTACACGGTGATGGTCACCAGGTCCTGGCTGATGCCGCAGGCGCCGTTGTTGATGTTCCAGATCAGCGTGTTCAACCCCACGCTCAGGCCGGTGACGGTGGTGGTGGGCGATGTGGCATCGGCGAACACGGCCGTGCCCGACTGCACGGTCCAGAAGCCGTTGGCCAGGCCGACCGGGGTGTTGCCCGCGAGCTGGGTGCCGCCCGCGTCCGAACAGATCTCCTGGTCGGGACCCGCATCGGCAGGCTGGGCGTTACCATTGAACACGTTGATCGTGACCTGGTCGGTGGTGATGCCCGCCACACAGGGGCCGTTGTCCACCGTCCATTGGAACACGTTGGCTCCGAGCGACAGGCCCGTCACCTGGGTTCCCGGGTCATTCGGCGATACGATGGTTCCGGTGCCGCTCACCAGCGTCCAGGTGCCCTGGGCGGGGAAGGTGATGCTGCTGCCGTCCAGCACGGTGCTGGAGATCGGCGTGCAGAGGTCCTGGTCGGGACCCGCGTTCGCCACGGGGTTCGCCGCGTCGAACACGAAGATGCTCACCTGGTCGGCGGTGATGGGGTTGGCACAGGGGCCGTTGTTCACCGTCCACTGGAAGATGTTCTCGCCGATCGACAGGCCGCTCACCGTGCTGGTGGGGCTGTTGGCGTTGGCGATGGTGCCGGTTCCGCTCACCAGCGTCCAGGTGCCGGTGGCCGGGAAGATCAGCGCACTGCCCTGCAGCGTCACCTGGTTGGGGAAGGTGGGGATGCAGATCTCCTGGTCGTTGCCGGCGAAGGCGGTGTCGTTGCGGTCATCGAACACGGTGATCGTCACCAGGTCCGAGGTGGGCGCGCCGCAGGGTCCATTGTTCACGGTCCACCGGAAGGTGTTCACACCCACCGTGAGGCCGGTGACCAGTGTGCCCGGGTCGTTCGCGTTGACGAAGTTGCCCGTGCCGGCCACCAGGGTCCAAAGGCCCTGGGCGGGCAGGTTCACGGCGCTGCCCTGCAGGGTGGTGCTCAGCTGCGGACGGCAGAGCTGCTGGTCGGGACCGGCGTTGGCCGGCGCGGTCGACTGGTCGAACACGGTGATCGCCACCTGGTCCGAGGAGGTGCCGCAGGGACCATTGTTCACCGTCCATTGGAAGATGTTGACGCCGAGGCCGAGGCCGGTCACCGTGGTCGAGGGACTGCCCGGGTTGGTGACGGAGCCACTGCCGTTCACCAAGGTCCACGTGCCCGTGGCCGGCAACACCAGGGCGCTGCCGCTGAGCGTGGCCGTGCTGGTGGAGCTGCACACCTGCTGGTCGGGACCCGCGAAGGCCGTGGGGTTCGAGATGTTGAACACCAGTATGGTCACCTCATCGAAGGTGATGGGATTGGCGCAGGGACCGTTGTTGATCGTCCAGCGGAGCACGTTGGTGCCCAGACCAAGGCCCGACACCGTGGTGGTGGGGCTGTTCGCGTTGGCGAAAATGCCGCTGCCGCTCACCACGGTCCAGGTGCCAGTGGCCGGGAAGGTGGCCGCGTTGGCCGCCAGGGTCGTGGTGGTGTTGGGCACGCAGAGGCTCTGGTCGGGACCAGCAGAGGCCGCTGCCTGGTTCTCGTCATACACGAACACCGTCACCAGGTCGCTCGTGGACGCTCCGCAGGGTCCGTTGTTGATGGTCCACCGGAAGATGTTCTGGCCCACACCCATGCCGCTCACGGCGGTGGCGGGGCTGCTGGCATTGGCGAAGGTGCCGCTGCCGGTCACCACCGTCCAGGTGCCCGTGGCCGGGGCCAGCGGGGTGTTGCCCGCCAATGTCGCGGACGGCGTACTGCTGCAGATGTCCTGGTCGGGACCCGCACTGGCCACCGGGGCCGCCGTGTTGAATACGGTGATGGTCACCTGGTCGGTGGTCACGCCGCTCGCGCACGGTCCGTTGTTCACGGTCCACTGGAACACGTTGGCGCCCACGCTAAGGCCGGTGATGGAGGTGAAGGGCGAGGAGGGGTTGGTGATGGTGCCCGTACCGCTCACCAGCGACCATTGGCCGGTGGCGGGCGCGATGGGCGCGCTGGCGCTCATCACCGCCGAGGTGGTGCACAGCTGCTGATCGGCGCCCGCGTTGGCGTTGGGGCTCGCCGCATTGAACACCGTGATCGTCACCTGGTCGTTGGTGCTGCCGCAGGCACCGTTGCTCACGGTCCATTGGAAGGTGTGCACACCCACCGGAAGGCCCGTGATGGTGGTGCTCGGGGAGCCCGGGGTGGTGACGGTGCCGCTGCCGCTCACCAGCGTCCATTGGCCGGTGGCCGGCCCCACCAGCGCGTTGGCGTTCATGGTGACGCTGTTCGCCGGCGTGCAGATCGACTGGTCGGGACCGGCGTTCGCGGGCGTTTGCGCATTGCTGAACACGGTGATCACCACATCATCGGTGGCGGGCGCACCGCAGGGGCCGTTGTTGATGGTCCAGCGGAAGCGGTTCACGCCCACCCCCAGCCCGGTGACGGTGGTGTTCGGCAGCGCCGGGTTGGTGATGGTGCCGGAGCCCTGCACCAGGCTCCAGGTGCCCGAGGCGGGCGACACTGCGGCATTACCCGCGAGCGTGGCGCTGTTGGTGGGCAGGCACAGCTGCTGGTCGGGGCCGGCATTGGCGGCCGCCTGCGACGGGCTGAAGCTGGTGATGGTCACCTGGTCCGATGCGGTGCCACAGGGCGCATAGTTCACGGTCCACTGGAACACGTTGTTCCCGGGGGAAAGGCCGCTGACGGTGGTTGTGGGGCTGCTCGCGTTCGCGAAGGTGCCCGTGCCGCTCACCACCGTCCAGGTGCCGGTGACCTGGCTGTAGGGAAGCACACCGGCGAGCGTGGCGCTCGTGGCGCACACCTGCTGGTCGGGGCCTGCATTGACCGGCGTGTTGGGCGGGGTGACGTTGATGGTGTAACCGAAGGCGTTGGTGCCCACGAGCGGGCAGGCGTTGTCCTGCGCGGTGACGGTGAAGCTGTTCGCCCCGATGTTCGCCACCGTCGGCGTCCACGTGAAGGTGCCGGTCTGCAGCGGCGAACCGCTCGTGGTGAAGGTCGCTCCCGGGATGCCGTTGTTCCACGTGAGCGCGACGGCCTGCCCGGCGTTGGGGTCGCTGGACGAGATGGTGAAATTCACGGGCGTGCCGGCGCAGACCGTGATGGAATACTGGTTGGTGCCGTTGATGCCCGAGGCCGAGGGCGCGGAGTTGCCCGCGCACTGGCGGATCACCACCTGCACGTCGCGGGTCACCTCACCCACCTGCACCCCGTTCCTGAACTCGCGCACGCGGTACGTCACCACGGCCACCTGCTGGATGCTGGGGGTCACGGTCATGGTGCCGGTCGTGGTGTTGAGCACCACGGCATTGCCACCGCCGCTGTTGGCGATGGGCTGCGTAACGGAGTAGCCGGCGTTGTAGGCCAGATTGAAACCGCTGGCACCGCGTGCGGCGATCAACGTGTACTCCAGCTGGTCTCCGTTCGGATCGGTCGCTCCGGGGTTGTAGCTGATGTTCTGCCCGAGGCAGTAGAAGGGCGTGGGGGGCGTGAGGAACTGGGGCGAGCTGTTGCAGGGGCTCACCGTGTTGTTCAGGCGCGCGTCCAGGTAGAGGCGCTGGTTGCCCGGGTTCACCAGCGAGGTCACCGCGTTGTTGCGGCAGCACAGCTCCCAGCTGATCACCCAGTCCGTACCGCAACCGGCCCACTGGCTCAGGTTGATGATCTTGCTGAAGGTGTATTTCTCCACCCCATACACGCCGCTCGTGCTGGTGCAGCGGTCGATCTCGGTGGGGCAGAGCGGTGTGATCACCTGCACGCTCTCGAACGCGAAGCAGGCGTTCACGTTGGCGTTGCAGGCGGTCGACCGGTAGTTGAAGGCCAGGCCGTTGTTGCAGTTCGTGGGCGCGGCCACACCGTTGCAGTCCCGGAAGAAGCTCAGCGTCACCTTGTACTGGTTGTTGCCCAGACAGATGTATGTGAGATCACCACCCATGGCGTGCGTGGCGCGCGCTTCCCCGTGGCCGAGGAGCAGCGCCGTGGCGGCGATGGCGGTGTTGCGGATGAGGGAACGGACGGTGGTCCAGCGGACCAGTGCGCCGAAGCGCGGGCGGAAGAGTTCAGCCATGTACCTCCTTGTTGTCGGCCCGCGCATGCACCATCATCTCCGCTCCCATCGCTTGGATGCACCGGGTTCGTCCCGGTCGATGATCCCCCTGGGGTGGAACGCCCGCGCCCGAAGCGCGAGGGAGGGGAAGGGCAGGATGTGCGGTGTACGGTTGGGCTCCGGGCAAACCTATCCCCAAGCGCTTCGGCGTAACGTCGTGTGCTGCACGCAGTTGTGAACACGTGCGTGTTGAGGCGCACCCTTCAATATTCACGCATCCCGCGACCCGTGAGGTATGGCGTAAGAACGCCGAACGCATGCGCACCAACGCACGGATCAGGCGTACGGCTCAGGCACGCGGCTCAACGATCGTAATGGAAGAACAGGTTGGCCCAAACGATCTTCGACAGGGCGTACAGATAGGGAGCGGCCAGCACGGTGGCGGTCACCACCGCGATGAAGAACCCAAGGATGCCGAGGTCCGGCCTGATGGCCCATGCGATGCCATAGGCCATCAGGCTGAAGCCGATGCTGAGCCCGTAGCTCACGAAGAGCGCGCCCCAGTAGAAGCCGGGTTCCTTGCTGAAACGCCGACCGCACGAGGGGCAGCGCTCATGCACATCACCGGCGTGCTTCAGGTCGTACGGATGGGACACGAAGAAGGCACCGTTCAGGCAGAAGGGGCAGCGCATGCGGAGTATGCTGCGCAGCTTGGCCGACAGGAACGAGGGCTTCGCGGTCATGGGGCGAAGCTCGTGGTTCCGGTCCGAAGCGTGCTCACCGGCGCGCGACCCACCCGTCGACCGGTACCAGCATCGCGGTGGCCAGGGATCCCGCGTAACCTGCCGGAGTGGCCAACAGCGGATGCCCGCCCTGCACGAACAGGGCGAACGCGCCCGCGGACCCCGTTGATGAGGCCGTGCAGCAGCACCGCCGCCCATACCGAGCGCGCGGCCACGCGCACGCGGTCGGGAACTCAACTCCCTGGACCCGGGCCCCGGCATCACCGGAACAAGGTGCGGCGACACCATCCGCAGAGCCACAGCGCGGCCGGCGCCGATCACATGGCCGCTTCACGCGGAATTCATCTTCTGCTCACATCGGATGGACACTGGCTTAACCACCACGCAACATCAGCGCGCTCACTTTGGACCATGTGGAAACCGGCTCTGCCCACCCTATCGATACTCGCCCTGCTGACAGCCTGCACGCGCGAGCAGGCCACCATGCCGGCCACCATGCCTGGCCCGGAGGCCGGCCGCATCGTGATCAACGAGATCGCGGTGAACGGGGAGCAGGGCGATTGGGTCGAACTCTACAATCCAGGGGAACCGCTGACGCTCGAGGCGGGAGCATGGTTCATCACCGATGATGCGGTGGGACAGCCGCTCCTGTACAAGCTTCCCCGGTTGGTACTGCCAAGGGAAGGACACGTGGTGATCTGGTGCGACCCGGATGAGGTGACGGAGTCTGGCGTACATGCAGGCCTCGGAATCGGCAGGCGGGGCGCCGACCTCGCCCTGTTCTGGTCCGATGGGGTCCACAAGGTCATGGTGGACGAGGCTTCCGTCGATGGGGTCACCCCGCAGGACATGAGCTTCGGCCGCACGCCCGACGGCACCATGCAATGGGCCACGCTCACGGCCACACCCGGTGCCACGAACGGCGAGGTGGTGGAGCCCTGAGGCACCATCACCAAGCTTCCTCACGGCCGGACCCCGGTGCACGGACTTCGCGGACATGTGGGAGGTCATCGGCTGGTCGGCACATGCGTTGCTCCTCGCCGTGATCGGCGTCACTCTGCTCGAGACCGGCTACCGCCGTCGTCGCTTCCCGGTGATCATCCCCGGCGTGCTCTGCCTCATGGTCGCGACGGTGTGCGCGGGTGTGGTGGTGTCCGAGGCCGTGCAACGCGCGGTGCATCATGCGCATAGCGATGTGGCACCGCGATAAGGGGATGTGGAACCCGGACCAGGCCGATCAGGCTTGATCCCGGATGGGAAGGTCCGCCAGGATGTCGACGGCCTTCGTGGCTCACAACCCCAGCAACACCTCGCCCGGATCCTTGCCGCCGAACACAAGCTTGGTGGGGTCCTCGATCATCTCCTTCACCTTGTACAGGAAGCTCACGCTCTCCTTGCCATCGATGATGCGGTGATCGTAGCTGAGGGCCACGTACATGATCGGGCGGATCACCACCTGGCCGTTCACGGCCACCGGGCGCTCAACGATGTTGTGCATGCCCAGGATGGCGCTCTGCGGCGGGTTGATGATGGGCGTGCTGAGCATGCTGCCGAACACGCCGCCGTTGGTGATGGTGAAGGTGCCGCCCGTCATCTCGTCGATGGTGAGCTTGCCGTCGCGGGCCTTCACCGCAAGCTCCTTGATCTTGGCCTCGATCTCGGCCAGGGTCATGCGCTCGGCGTTGCGCAGTACGGGCACCATGAGGCCCTTGGGGCTGCTCACGGCGATGCCCACGTCGGCGTAGTCGAAGGTGACGAGCTCGTCGCCCTGGATCTGGCCGTTCACTGCGGGGTACAGGCGAAGCGCCTCGGTCACCGCCTTGGTGAAGAAGCTCATGAAGCCCAGGCCCGTGCCCTTCTGCTCCTTGAACTTGTCCTTGTACTTGTCGCGCAACGCCATCACCGCGCTCATGTCCACCTCGTTGAAGGTGGTGAGCATGGCGGTGGTGTTCTTCACGCTTACCAGGCGCTCGGCCACCTTCTTGCGCAGGGTGGTCATCTTGGCTCGGCTCTCGTTGCGCGAACCGCCCCAGCCGTTCATCAGCTTGCCACCGGCGTCCACGCCGCCGGCGATGTAGGCCTCCACATCGCTCTTGGTGATGCGTCCGTTGGGACCGCTGCCCTTCACCTTGCTCGGATCCACGCCCTTGTCGTCGAGCATGGCCTTGGCCACGGGGGTGGCGTGCGCTGCGGTTGCAGGGGCAGCGGGAGGCGCATGTGCAGGAGCGGCAGCGGGCTTCTTCTCCTCCTTCACCACCTTCTCCTCCTTCACCTTTTTCTCCGCCTTCACGCTGGTGTCGATCCGCGCCACCACATCGCCCACGTTCACCGTGGCATCCGCGGCGGCGAGCACCTCGATCCGGCCCTCGGCCTCGGCGCTCAGCTCCAGCGTCGCCTTGTCACTGTCGATCTCGGCGATCACCTGGTCCTTCTCCACCGTATCGCCGCTCTTAACGAGCCATTGCGCGATGCGGACCTCACTGATGCTCTCTCCGGGGCTGGGGACCTTGACGTCTACGGTGGCCATTCGGGGAATGTGAAAATGTGGGAATGGGAAAATGCGGTGATCCGTGTTCAGGCGCGTGCCTTCTTGTTAGCGGAAGCCTTCTCGCCGCTGGGCGTGCTGCCGGCGAAGGTCTGCTCGATGATGGCCAGTTGCTGGTTGGCGCTGCGCTTGCTGCTGCCGGTGGCGGGCGCACCGCTGGCCGGACGGCTGATGCACGCGAGCTTCACGTCGAGCTCCGGCTGCAGGTGCGTGAGGATGTGCGTCCACGCGCCCATGTTGCGCGGCTCCTCCTGCACCCACAGGAAACGCTCGGCCTTCGTGTACTTCTTCACCGCGGCCTTGATCGCATCGATGGGCAGCGGGTGCAGTTGCTCCACACGCAGCAGCGCGGTGTCTGTGATGCCATTGGCCTCGCGGTGCTCGATGAGGTCGTAGTGCACCTTGCCCTGCGTGAGCACCACGGTGCGCACCTGCTTGGGATCGGCGACCGCATCCTCGATGAAGGGTTGGAAGCGGCCCTTGGCGAGCTCGTCCAGCGTGCTCACGCACTTGGGGTGGCGCAGCAGGCTCTTCGGGGTGAACACCACGAGCGGCTTGCGGAAGTCCCACGCCAGCTGGCGGCGCAGCACGTGGAAGAAGTTGGCCGGCGTGGTGCAGTTCACCACCAGCATGTTCTCGTCGGCGCAGCTCTGCAGGAAGCGCTCCATGCGCGCGCTGCTGTGCTCGGCACCCTGGCCCTCGTAACCGTGGGGCAGCAGCACCACCAGGCCGTTCTGCGTGTTCCACTTCTCCTCGGCGCAGCAGAGGTACTGGTCGAGGATGATCTGCGCGCCGTTCACGAAGTCGCCGAACTGCGCCTCCCAGATGGTGAGCGTGTTGGGGTTGGTGAGAGCGTAGCCGTACTCGAAGCCGAGCACCGCGTACTCGCTCAGCAGCGAGTTGTAGATCTGCAGCAGCGCCTGGCCTTCCTGGATGTTCTTCAGGTGGATGAACTCCTCCTCGCTGTCCTCCACCTTCACCACGGCGTGGCGGTGGCTGAAGGTGCCGCGTTCCACGTCCTGGCCGGTGAAGCGCACGGGCTTCCCTTCCACGAGCAGCGAACCGTAGGCGAGCAGTTCGGCGAGGCCCCAGTCGAGCACCCCGTCGTCCATCATCTTCTTCCGGTCGTTGAGGATCTTCTCCAGCTTGCTGAAGAACTTGCGCTCGTTCGGGTGCAGCACGGTGAGCTTCTCCCCGATCATCTTCAGCGTCTCTTTCTTCACGCCGGTGGGCGGTGCGGAGAGCAGATCGGCCACGGTGGCGCGGCGGAAACCCTTCCAGCGCTCGGCCATGAAGTTGGTGATCTTGCCCACGCGCTGCTGCTTGGCCTCGTTGAGGCGCTCGTCGAGCATGGCGGTGAAGCTGCGCTCCATCTCGGCGGCGAGCTCCTTGGCACCCTCCACGCCGCTGTCGATCAGCTTCTGCGCGTAGATGGCGCGCGGGTCGGGGTGCGCGGCGATGGCCTTGTACAGCACGGGCTGCGTGAACTTGGGCTCGTCGCCCTCGTTGTGGCCGTGCTTGCGGTAGCAGAGGATGTCCACCCAGATGTCGGCGCCGTACTTCTGGCGGTAGTCCATCGCCAGCTTCATGGTGTAGGCCACGGCCTCGGCGTCGTCGCCGTTCACATGGAACACCGGGCACTGCGTCACCTTCGCCACGTCGGTGCAGTAGGTGCTGGTGCGCGCGTCGATGTAGTTGGTTGTGAAGCCCACCTGGTTGTTCACCACGATGTGGATCGTGCCGCCCACCTCGTACGCCTTGAGGCCGGCCATCTGCGCCACCTCGTACACCACGCCCTGACCGGCCACCGCGGCATCGCCATGGATGATGATCGGGGCGGTGATGCCCTTCTGGAACTTGTCGTCATGCTCGATGATCGCGCGGCTGATGCCCTGCATCACGGGACCCACGCTCTCCAGATGGCTGGGGTTCGGCGCGAGCGTCAACCGCACCTCCTTGCCGGTGTTGGTCTTCAGCATGGAGCTGTAGCCCATGTGGTACTTCACATCGCCCTCCACCAGCGCATCCTCGTAGTCCTTGCCCTCGAACTCGCTGAAGATCTGGTCGTAGCTCTTGCGCAGGGTGTTGGCCAGGACGTTGAGGCGGCCGCGGTGGGCCATGCCGATCACGTACTCGGTGATGCCCTGCTCGGCGCCGTGCTCGATCACGGTGTCGAGCGCGGGGATCAGCGCCTCGGCGCCCTCGATGCTGAAGCGCTTGGCGCCGATGAACTTCTTGCCGAGGAACTTCTCGAACACCACCGCCTCGTTGAGCTTCTCGAGGATCTCCTTCTTCTGGTCGATGGTGAAGTCGGGCGTATTGCGCGTGCCCTCCATGCGCTGCTGCAGCCACTTCACCTTCTCGGGGTTGCGGATGTAGCGGAACTCCACGCCGATGCTCTGGCAGTAGGTCTGGTCGAGCAGGGCGATGATGTCGCGCAGCTTGGCGGGACCCAGGCCCACCTCGTTGCCGGCGGCGAACACGGTGTCCAGGTCGGCCTCGCTGAGCCCATAGGTGGGCGCGCTGGCGGTAGGCGTTGATGAGCTCGATGACCTTGAACTCCTTGGCCATCTGATCCGAGCCGCCACCGCCGCCGAGGCTCACCCCGGGTAGCACGGCATGCTCGGTGCGGGCCAGCTCAAAGCCTTCGAAGAAGCGGGCCCAGCCGGGGTCGACCGAGGCCGGGTCCTTGAGGTATTGCTGGTAGACGGCGTCGAGCGCGGCGGGGTCGGCGTTGCTCAGGTAGGAGTGCTTGTCCATAAGGGCGTTGGACCGGGGTGGCAAAGGTAGCCACCGGACCGGGCCGCTTTACGGAAGGAAGGGGGTGCCGGTTGCAGGCGCCGGGGCCTCAGCCCAGGCCCGCGAACCGCTTGCGCGTCAACACCTTCTGCAGGCAGCGCAGCACCAGCTGGCCCGCCAGTTCGGGCACCCCCCCGGCGGCCATGCTGCGCTTGGCGTGCGCCTCGGGCAGGTCCACCCGGTACAGCACCACCCCCAGGGCGTGCTGGCCCTGCCGGTGGCGCTCCTCCACCACGGGCAGCACCTGGGCCCGCAAGGCCTCGAAGGCGCCCTCCCCCACCTCGGGCTCGGTGAGCTCCGGGGCGTTCAGGTCCTTGCGTAATTGGGCCACGGTCTCGGCCAGCACCTCGGCCTGGTCCAGCCACCGCCGCACCCCGCCCCCCGTTGTTGACAGCTCCT
>JBIJCH010000358.1:0-2993 GCA_044344815.1 Flavobacteriales bacterium
ATGTAGGCCCGCGCGGTGTTGAGCTGGTGGAGCGGGGTGGGGAAGCCGTGCTCGGGCGCCAGGCTGTAGTTGAGGGCGATCACCACGTAGCCCTGGTGGGCCAGGTGCATGAGGTAGCCGCGCAGCTCGCCCTTGTCGCCGCCGATCCAGCCGCCGCCGTGCGTCCAGATCACCACGGGCAGCGCGGTGTCCGCCGCCTGGGCCGCGGCGGGGATGTACACGTCCAGCACCGCATCGGGATCACTGGGGCTGTAAGGCTCGTCGAGGATGGTGCGCACATCGGTGCGTTCGAAGGGCACCAGCCCCTGGCGCATCCGCTCGCCGCCCTGCTTGAAGGTGGCGCGCACCAGCAGGGCGCCGGGCCATACGCTGTAGGTGAAGGCCAGCCACGCCACCACGGCGAGTGTGGCCAGCACGAATAGGAGGCGTTTGAGGAAGCGCAAGGTGTGTGTGTGGGTGTGGGTTGAAGATACAGGCGCGGGTGCGGCACCGCCGTTGCACCACACCGCAACGCGGCGGTCCCTGGCATGGCGGGTGTCATTCCGTGTGCGCGGGAGCGGATGGAACGTGGCGCTGTCGCGGCCCGCAGGAGCCTGCTGGAGGAGCCTGCTATCTTTGGAACAAACCCACGGCCATGGTCCATGTGGTGAACAAGCGCACCAAGAAGGGGCAGATATCCCGTATCGTACGCGGTGCGGTGAAGCGCTCCCGAAAGAAGAAGGGGGCGGACTTCAGCGACCTGCTGGGAACGGCCCCGCTGCACAAGGACCCGGTGAAGTACCAACGGGCGCTGCGCGATGAGGAATGAGCGGATCGCGATCGACACGAACATCCTGCTCTACGTTCTGGGAGGCGACGCGCTCGCGCACGAGTTGGTGAAAGGCCGGGAGGTGGTGCTTTACGGCCGTTGAGCCGGTCGGGGCCGTGCGCCTGGCAGCGCCCCTATCCCCCCAGCAGCCACCACCCCAGCAGGGCCAGCAGCACCACCAATGTGGCCACCAGCAGGAAGCGGAAGCCCGCGCGCTTCCACCGGGGCGTATCATCGGTGCGGAACCAGCGATCGAGATCCTTCACCTGTGCAAGCTACGGTGGCCCGCACGCGGGGCCTTGCGATCGCGCGCGGCGGGGACCGGGTGCTCAATCCTCCTCGAAGAGGGGAGCGCTCGGGTCGCAGCGCTTCATCCACACCCCCCTGGAAAGAACGCCGAACATGCCGTTCACCCCATCGCTGTCCGCCAAGTAGGCGCGGGTGTTGGCGCGCGCCACGCCCAGGCGGTCGGCCTCGCCGTAGGCATCGAGCCCGGCGCTGAGGAAGGCGAAGACCCAGCCCTGCGCCTCGCATTCCTTGATCATGGCGCGCACCTGCGGCAGGGTGTGGTGGCGGCTCTGGTTCTCCTCCCCGTCGGTGATGCTCACGAACAGCACCTGCTCGGGCGGCAGGCCTTGCTCGGCGCGCACCTCGGCGGCCAGGCGGGCGCGCTCGATCAGCAGGGCGGTGGCATCGTACAGGGGCGTGCCCCCGCGCGGCTTGAACACCGCGCGGCTCAAGGGTTCGGCCTCCAGGATGGGCACCCCGCGCAGCACCACCTCCTGCGGGTCCTGCGTATCGAACTGCACCAGCGTGATGCGGGCATCGGGCCCGGCTGCCTGCTGATCGGCCAGGAAACGGTTGAAGCCGCCGATCACGTCGTCGGCGATGTGCTCCATGGAACCGGAGCGGTCGAGGAGGATGAGGATGTGGGTGTGCATGGTCGGGATCGTTGTTGGTTGTTCGTTGTCAGTTGCATCGCCCAGCCGAAGCATGGCGAAGGCGGGTCCGTCGGGAACGTGCGTTCACGATGCATGGGTTCGTTGTCCGTTGTTCGTTGTCCGTCGGGAACGTGTATCCATCTGTGTTCACTCCGCCTTCGCGAAGCCGCTTCGGCGGAGCAAGGCGCCAAAGCGCTCCGGCGTCGGCGCGCGAAGCAAGGTCCGTGTCCATCCGTGTCCATCCGTGGTTGATATTGGAGGACCACGCCGCAAGGATCGGCGGGCGCACTGCAACCAGCTTACAGTGCGGGGGCGACGCGCATTTTTTCGTTGTTTCGGTGAATGGCGCACCACCAGCACGCCCTTGTCCGCTACGCCACGCTGGACCGTTGCCTGGCGCGGCACCGCTTCACGCGCGAGGAGCTGATGGAGCGCTGCGCACGGGCGCTGGAGCAGGTGACGGGTGAGCCGCGGCAGCTGAGCGACAAGACCTTCTACAACGACATCCGCGCGCTGCGCGAGGGGCTGGTGCTGGGGCGCGCGGCCCCCATCCGCTGCGTGGAGGGCCGGTACTGCTACGCCGAGCCGGGCTTCACCCTCTTCGGTGCGGGGCACGAGGAGCTGGCGCGCATGGAGGCGCTGCTCGAGGCCATGGCCGTGCGCGCGCAACAGGCGCTGCGCCTGCTGCACCAGGCGGGCGTGGATGCATCGGTGCTGGCCGAGGTGCGCGCGCTGCTGGCGCTCGGGGAGCCGGTTCCCCCACAGCCCGGCACGGTGGCGCAGCCCACGCCACGCACCTCCCCAGCAGAGGAGGTGCACGGCCTGGGCAAGGATGTGCTCCACACGTTCTGGCACAAGGTGCGGGAGGACACCCAAGCCATGCTCGACGACGCCTTGACCGAGCCCGCTCAGGAGGACGTGGCACCAATGCCCGTGGAGCGACCGGAAGGCCCGCAGGCCACGAGATCACCCTTGTACGCCGATCGGCCCAAGGCCGGCCCCGGCTGGCTGTCAAGGCTGGTGGCGGCGCTGCAGGAGGTGGTGCCGTAGCGATGGACCGCGCGGGTGCCCGCCGTGCGCACTTGAGGTGGCTCAAGAACGGTGGGGCGCAGGTGAAGTGTGCTGCCTGGGAAGCATCGCGAGGGGAGATGCTTCCTTCGTCAGCATGACAGTAGTGGGGGCAGCCCGTACCGAAGTGTCATCCTGAGGCTCCGCGAAGGATCCGCCAACGCCGTGAAGTGGGC
>JBIJCH010000359.1:0-2986 GCA_044344815.1 Flavobacteriales bacterium
AAGGAACGCTTCGGGCGCTCGGCGCCCTGGCGGTCGTTCCTCGGCTTGGTCTCGTTCTCCACGTTGTTCGGTTCGTCAGGTCACGCCACGTTATCGTACCGCTGGCGCACGGCATCGGCCCACAGGTCCTCCAGGCCGTAGAAGATGCGCTTCTCCTTGTGGAAGATGTGCACCACCACGTCCACGTAGTCCACCAGCACCCAGCCCCGGTTCTCGCGGCCTTCCACGTGCCAGGGGCGCTCGCCGATCAGTTCGCGCACCATTTTCTCCACGCTGCCCGCGATGGCGTCGACCTGGGTGTCGCTGTCGCCATGACAGACAACGAAATGGTCCGCCACGGTGTTCGGCAGCCCCCGCAGGTCGAGGTGCACGATGTCCTTGCCCTTCACTTCCTGGATGCCCTTCACGACCGCATCGACCAATGGGGAGGAGGTGGGTTTGCGGCGTGCTTGGGTCATCCGGGGTATCTTGGACCGTTCAAAGGTAAGCAGGAACACCGCCCGCCATGGGCGTGGCCGGCATGCGGAAGAAGGCAGCACAAGGGGTGATCGGGGCCACGCGGGTGGTTCTGGACAGCGTGGACAGCACCAACAAGTACGCTGCCGATCGCCTGTCCCTGCCGGAATTGCCGCACGGGTCTGTCATCCTGGCCCACGAGCAGACCGAGGGGCGCGGACAGCGTGGCCGCACCTGGAGCTCGGCGAAGGGGCTCGACCTCACGTTCAGCATCGTTCTGCGGCCCTCGCACCTGAAGGCATCGGACCAGTTCGTGCTGGCCAAGGTGGCCGCCCTGGCGGTGCAGGAGGTGGTTGAGGAGGTGCTGCGCGTGGCGGCCGGGCTCGGTGGCGGGCCGGTTTGCGTGAAATGGCCGAACGACGTGCTGGTGGGCCACCGCAAGGTCGCGGGCATCCTCATCCAGAACGAGCTGGTGGGCGAACGGGTGGCCGCGGCCATCATCGGCATCGGCCTCAACGTGAACAGCACCGAGCTGCAGGCCGGCCCCGATGCCACCAGCCTGCGCCTGGAGGCCGGCCTGCCGCAGGACCGCATGGGCCTGCTCGACCGCCTGTGCGAGCGGTTCCAGCACTGGTGGGAGCTGTGTTCCGCTGACCGCGCCCTGCTCGACGCGCGCTACGCTGACCTCTTGTGGGGGCGCGGCCGGTTCGTGGACCTGGAGCGCGATGGGAGGTCCTATACCGGCAGACCCCTGGACGTGGACGAGGCCGGTCGCCTGCTGGTGGAGGACCCCGATGGGCGGGTGCAGGCCTATGGGCTGGACCGCCTCCGGTTCGGACCGCGGTCCTGACCGGCTGATCACCAGGGATTTGCAACGGTATTTGGACGAACGCCGAAAAGGCCTAATTTTGCCCTCCCTTTAGCAAACGACGACGGCCATGAAGCGCACGTACCAGCCCAGCAAACGCAAGCGTACCAACAAGCACGGCTTCCGTGAGCGCATGAGCTCGGCCTCGGGTCGCTCCGTGCTGGCCAGCCGCCGCCGCCAGGGCCGCAAGAAGCTTACCGTGAGCGACGAGCGCGTGGGCAAGAAGTAAGCCTGTTGCATACCGCTTTCACCAAGGGGCCTTCGGGCCCCTTTTCTTTTCAGCCGCCATCGTTCACGCTTCCAGGAACTATTTCGGTGAGCTCGCCGCAGCGCGCACGAACTGTCCTCATCAAAGGAACCCCGGAACCGGTTCGGCAGGCTCACCGTGACATTCGTTCTGAACTCCGTCTCAGCCATTGAGTCCTGTCTCGCTGAGCTTGCCGAAGCGCGCACTAACTGTACTCATCAATGGCCCCAGGAACCGGTTCGAGGAGCTCACCGTGACACTGCTCTGAGGCCCGCCGATAGAATGATCAATGAGGTTTAGTGCAGCGCCGCCGCGATCGCCGGGGCGAAGGCCGGTGTGAGCAGCACGTGGCCGCCTTCCAGCAGCGCCACCTCCACTTGGCGCGGGGCGCGGCGCTGCAGGGCCTGAGCCAGGTGCGCGGGGATCACGCTGTCCGTGCGGCCCAGGAAGAGCGTCAGGCCGATGCCGTGCGTCTCCTGTGCGCGTGCCACCGACCCGAGGTCGGGCTCGATCAGGCGGTAGCTGAGCCATACGTCGTGCACCTGCTGGCGCTTGGCGCGGCTGTCGGTCTGGTCGAGGAGGAAGCGGTGCAGCTTGGGGCGCAGGAGCCCGGTGCGGTGCAGCGCGTGCATCACGGCGTGCGCGCGGCGCGGGTCGTCCACGAAGCGGCTGTAGAGGTGGCGGCCGTACCGCGAGGAGGCGAGGCCCCGGTACCAGGGACGCGGTTTCAGCCCGTCCGGGGCCACGAGCACCACCCGGGCGATGCGGCCGGGCATGGTTGTCAGCAGGCTCAGGGCGATGCGACCTCCCAGGCTGTAGCCCAGCAAGGTCACCTTCTCGGCACCCAGGTGATCCGCGAAGGCGGTGAAGTAGGTCGCCAGTTCCGCCGGGGTGAAGGGCTCATGGGCGCGGTGCGCAGGCGTGGCGCTCGCTCCATGGAAATGCAGGTCGAACGCGTGCACCGTGCAGCGCCCCTGCACCAGCGGACCGAAGAGCGCGAAGTCCTCACCCGTGCGCCCGAAGCCATGCAGTGCGATCACCTGCACCGGTCCGCTGCCGTAGCTGCGGTAGGCGAGAGTGGTGGGGCCGTGGGTGAAGGTGGAGGGCACTGGGAAGAAGACCACAGGGACACGGAGGCGCAGGGTCCACGGAGAAATGAACGCACTGCACGGGTACGCGCAAAGAAAGCAGGCTCCCAGTGCATCCCTGTGTCCCTGTGCCTCCGTGGTCTTCACCCCCGCAGTTCTCCACGATCCCCCCACATTTTCCACATTCCCCCATTCCCACATGCCCCCCGGGGTACCTTCGCATCCCGAGTCCGCCACTGTCCCGGCGATCGGGGAGGTGACGGGCCGGAACACCTCCGGAATGCCCAAAGACACCTCCATCAAGTCCGTCCTGCTCATCGGCAGCGG
>JBIJCH010000035.1:0-10945 GCA_044344815.1 Flavobacteriales bacterium
GCCACTTCCACTGAGCACACGCGGCAGCTGCCGAAGGGCTCCAGGTTGGGCGCGTCGCACAGCGTGGGCACCGGGTTGGGACCCTTGTGCCGCTTCAGGAAGGCGAGCATCGTTTCGCCCTTGTGGATGGGGTAGGCCACCCCGTCGATGTAGGCGACGTCTACCTCCACGGCACCGGCGTTGGAAGAGGGGGGGGCGCTCTGGGTGCGGGCGACCGGGGGAGCGGAGCTTGCCCCGGTCTGCGAACCGGGGTGCTTGGCCTGGGGCTGGTTCATGTCTTATGCGCCGTAGCCTGGCGAAGGCGTAGGAAAAGCGTAACGCACGAAGATAGGAAGGGAGCGCCGCGGCCTTCACGGTCGGCCGGGTACCTTCCCCCTGTGGAACGGCTGCTCATCGTCCTCTGTACGGTCCTTGGGGCCTTCGCGGCGCTGGGACAAGCGGACACCGCCGCCATCGCTCACCTGCGTGGGTACACGGGCTTCCACCGCGACGAGCTCACGCTCCTGGCCGGCTATCTCCAAGGTCGGTACGGCTTCGCTGAGCTCGGCATCGGGCGCAATCAGTATGGTCACACCCGCCATCCCTACGACATCGGTTACCATGCGGGTGTCGAGCTGCGCGTGGACCGACCGGAGCTCTGGGGGGTGAAGGTGGGAGCCTATGCAGGTGGTGGTTCCGCCTTGGGCGTGCAGCTGATCCAGTATATCCAGGGAGCCGACGGGTGCACGGTGCTCCGTCCTGAGATCGGTATCGGGGTCCAGAAGTTCAAATGGACCTATGCGTACAACCTGGCCCTGTCGCGCCCGCGCTTGGAGGGCATCAGCACGCACATGATGAGCCTCACCTATGCCCTGCGGCTGAAGCGACTGCCGCGTGATGATGCGCGGATGGGTCGGCCCTGAGGTGGCCGCCCCCTACATTCGGAGGCCATGCGCGCCGTCCTCGTTCTCTTCCTGTTCCTGGGAGGAGCGGCATCCCTTCGAGCCCAGATCACGGACGATGCAAGGGCCCAGCAGGGGGTTGATCCCGGCCCACCGCGTGCTCCGGGTCACGAGCATCATGACGAGCTCACCCTTCGCCTGGGCTATCATCAAGGACGCTATGGTGCTGCCGAGGCCGGCATCGGGCGCAGCATCTATGGCATCGGACACCTGCCGTACGGCGCGGCCATGCATGCGGGGGTGGAGGTGCGGGTGGACCGCCCCGACCTTGTGGGCTACAAGGTGGGTGTGCATGTGTCGGTGCTGTTCGCGTTCGGGCTGCAGTACGTCCGCTATGTGGAAGCGGGGAACGGCATGGACGTGTTACGGCCCGAGCTGGGTCTCGACCTGGGGAAGGTGAAGTTCACCTACGCCTACAACCTGCGGCTTTCCAAGCCCGAGCTCGAGGGTGTGAGCACGCACATGCTGAGCCTCACCTATGATCTGCGCCTGCTCCGGCTGCGTGGCGATGATGCGCGACGCATGGAGCGTTGACCGGTCGGAGGGAGGTCTCAGTATCCGGCCGCTTCGTCATCCCCGCGCGGGTCGGCGCCTCCTTCAAGCCGCCCATCGGGCAGTACCAGGACCGCGTCCACGCGGCCGATGGGCGGGCGCACCGTGATACGATGGCCCATGCGGGTGAGCGCAAGACTGTCAGATCGGGGGATCGCGCCGCGTTCCTCGAACACCACGTCCGGCAGCCACTGGTGGTGGAAGCGGGGGGCGTTCACGGCCTGTTGCATCCCCATGCCGTGGTCGATCACGTTCAGCAGCACCTGGAACACGGAGGTGATGATGGTGGATCCCCCCGGCGTGCCCAGCACCATGAACAACTTGCCACCGCGGGTGACGATCGTGGGGGTCATGGAGGAGAGCATCCGGTGGCCGGGTGCCACGGCGTTCACTTCGCCACCGACCAACCCGTACATGTTGGGCACGCCCGGCGCCACGCTGAAGTCGTCCATCTCGTTGTTCAGCACGAAGCCCGCGCCGCCCACCACCACGCACGAACCATAGCCACCGTTCAAGGTGGTGGTGCAGGCCACGGCGTTGCCCTCCCCATCCACAATGGAGAAATGCGTCGTCTGGTCGTGCTCCGGACCGATGCTCCCGGCGGCGATCATTGCGCTCGGTGTGGCGGCCCGGGGATCGATGCCGGCCATGCGACCTGCGATGTACGCGCTGTCGATGAGCGCATCGGTAGACACCTGCATGGCTGCCGGGTCGCCCAGGTGCGTCGCGCGATCGGCATAGGCGCGGCGTTCGACCTCGATCATGCGGTGCAGGGTGGCCGCCGATCGACCGTTCGCACGCACATCCATCGGCTCCATGCCCCCCAGCAGCTGCATCAGCAGCACGCCGCCGCTGGAGGGCGGGGGCATGCCGATCACCTCCACATCGCGGTACGTGCTGCGCACCGGCGCCCTCCAGGAGGGTCGGTACGCGCGCAGGTCAGCGTGCGTGATCAGTCCGTCGCCGCGCTGCATCTCGGCCACGAGCAGGTCGGCTGTGGTGCCGCCGTAGAACCCGTTCGCGCCTTCATCACGGATGCGTTCCAGTGTCCGGGCCAGTTCAGGCTGCACCAGCGTATCCCCCTCGGACCACTGCGACCGGGATGTGAAGGCGTTCGGCGCCGTGCTGTGCTGACGGATGCGCGGCAGGGCCTCCATCAGTTCCTCGGCCTCACGCCGGGTCAGCACCACACCGTTGCGGGCCAGATCGATGGCCGGTCGGATCAGCCGGTGCATGGGAAGCCGGCCAAGGCTGTCGTGCAGGGCGAAGAGCCCCGCCACGCTGCCGGGCACGCCCACCGCACGATGCCCGTACAGGCTCTGCTCCGGGAGCGCAGCACCTTGCGCGTCGAGGTACAGGTCCCGATGCGCTGCGGCCGGTGCCGTCTCCCGGAAGTCGAGCGCATAGGCCCTCCCGTCACCGTCGCGCACCACCATGAACCCGCCACCGCCGATGTTGCCCGCCCACGGCAGCACCACGGCCAGGGTCCAGTGGACGGCCACGGCCGCATCCATGGCGTTGCCACCATCGCGCAGCACCTGCACGCCCACCGCGGTCGCTGCTGGGTGCGCGCTCACCACCATCGCCGTGTCCGCGATCACCCCAAGCGGTCCCGCTTTCACCTGCTCCCGGTGGGTGGGCACGGTGCATGACCCAAGGGCGATCACGAGGATCCCTGTGAGGAGAAGAGCGTCGCGTCCTGTCATGCATCCCAAGGTACAGTGCGTCCCTACGAAGCGCGGTATGACGGGGTGCCGGTCTATTTTTCGGCGATGAGCGACGAACAACGAAATGCGGATGGAACGCCGCGCGAGCCTGCGGTGATCCGCCAGGCCGATGGCACTCCCTACGAGGTGCCGGTGGATGGCTCACTGGCGCTGCTGGCGCTCGGCTACCGGGGATTGATGGCGTGGCGAGCGAAGCGTGCGAAGGTGCAGCGCGACAACAGTGCGACGCGATGAGCACCGCTCCCCGTCGCAAGGTGCTGGTGATCGGCTGGGACGCGGCCGACTGGAAGGCGATCGACCCGCTGATGGACCGCGGGCTCATGCCCAACCTCGAACGCCTGGTGAACGCCGGCGTGCGCGGCAGCATCGCCACGCTCGATCCCCCGCTCTCGCCCATGCTGTGGACGAGCATCGCCACCGGGAAGCGTCCCTACAAGCACGGCATCCTCGGCTTCACCGAGGTGGGCCCCGATGGCGAGGTGCGGCCCGTCACCAACCGCGACCGCAGGGTGAAGGCCATCTGGAACATCCTCACCCAGCAAGGCCTGCGCTCGCATGTGGTGGGCTGGTGGCCGAGCCATCCCGCCGAGCCGATCAACGGCACAATGATCAGCAACTTCTACCAGCGCGCCACCCGCCCGATGAACGAGCCGTGGGTGATGCGCAAGGGGACCGTGCACCCGGCGGAGAAGAGCCTGCACTTCGGCGAGCTGCGCATCCACCCCGCGGAGCTCACCGCCGCGCACATCGCCCCCTTCGTGCCGCGCTTCGCAGAAGTGGACCAGGAGAAGGAGCGCACGCTTGAGACCATCGCCAAGCTGATCGCCGACTGCTCCACCGTGCATGCCGCCGCCACCTGGATCATGGAGCACGAGGAGTGGGACCTGATGGCCGTGTACTACGATGCCATCGACCACTTCAAGCACGGCTTCATGAAGTTCCATCCACCGCGCCGACTGCACATCCCCGAGCGCGAGTACGAGCTGTACAAGGGTGTGGTGGAGGCAGCCTACCGCTACCACGACCTCATGCTCGGCCGCCTGCTCGAGCTCGCCGGCGATGAGGCCACGGTGCTGCTGCTCAGCGACCACGGCTTCCACCACGACCACCTGCGGCCGGTGGCGCTGCCCAAGGAGCCCGCCGCGCCCGCCATGGAGCACAGCCCCTTCGGCATCCTCTGTGTGAAGGGGCCGGACATCCGCCGCGACGAGCTGATCCACGGTGCGAGCCTGCTCGACATCACGCCCACGCTGCTCACCCTGTTCGGTCTTCCGGTGGGCGCTGACATGGACGGAAAGCCTTTGCTCGACCTATTCGAGCGACCGCCTGCGCCCAGCACAATTCCCAGCTGGGAGCTGGTGCCCGGCGCATGCGGCATGCACCCGCCGACCGACTCCGCCAGCCCGCTCGCCGACATGGACCGCGAGTCGCTCGCACAGCTCATCGAGCTCGGTTACGTCGAGGACCCGGGCCCCGATCCCGAGAAGGCCGGCACGCGCACGGTGCGCGAGAACCGCTACCACCTCGCGCGCGCGTACATGGATGGCAACCGCCTTGCCGAGGCGGCCGATGTGCTGGCGCAGCTCTTCGAGGAGGCGCCCGACCAGGAGCGCTACGGTGCCGACCTCGTGCGCGTGCTGTTGCTCCTGCGCCGTCCCCAGGAGGCGCGCGAACGGTTCGAGCGCGCGCTGCAGGCGCTTGAGCGTGCGCACGAGGAACGTCGCGCGCAGGAGCAGGCGAAGGAGGGCGGCACCGACATCGGCGCGTATGTGCCCAGCGGCCGCATGCGCGCGCTGGAGGCCTCGGTGCTCGAGGGCGAAGGGAAGTACAAGGAGGCGCTCGCGCACTTGGAGCGCCTGGCACAGCGACCCGACATGCGGCCGCGGCTGGAGCTCCGCATCGGGCAGGCGCTCACAAGGCTCGGTCGTTGGAGCGAGGCCCTGCAGGCCTTTGAACGCGCGGTGGAGCACGACCCGCGATCGGTATCGGCGCATGTGGGCAGGGGTGTCACCTTATTAAGGCTCGCGCGCGCGCGCGAGGCGGCCGACGTGCTGCATGATGCCATCGCGCTCCGCTTCCATGCGCCCCTCGCGCATTACCACCTGGGCGAGGCCTACCTCCGCATGGGCGAGGCCGAGCAGGCCATGCGTGCCTACCAGGTGGCCCTGCGCATGGCGCCCGGGCTGGTGAAGGCGCGCATGCGGCTCGCCCGGCTGTACGAGGAACAGCTCGCACGTCCCGATCTTGCCGAGGAGCTCAGGGCGCAGGCGCGCGCCGCATCACAGGAACGCGTCGTCACCATCGTGAGCGGACTGCCGCGCTCGGGCACCTCGATGATGATGCAGGCGCTCGTGGCCGGTGGCCTGATGCCCTTCACCGATGCGGAGCGCCCTGCGGACGAGAGCAACCCGCGCGGCTACTTCGAGCACCGCGCGGTGAAGGCCCTCGCCTCCGACAACCGGTTCATCGCCGATGCGGTGGGGCACGTGGTGAAGGTGGTGGCACCGCTGCTGCCTTTCCTGCCACCGCACTTCACCTACCGCGTGGTGTTCATGGAGCGCGACATGGACGAGGTGCTGCTCTCGCAGAACCGCATGATCGAACGGCACCGGGACGGTGCGGCCGACAAGGCCTTCCGCGTGGGCCTCGAGGCGCCCTTCCGTGCGCAGTTGGAGAAGGTGGAGCAGTGGGCCGCGCGCTCGTTGAACGTGCGGATGCTGCGTGTGCCCTACCACGAGGCGATCGCCGATCCCGTGCAGGTGATGGCGCGCGTCAACGACTTCCTCGGCGGTGACCTCGACGAGGAGGCCATGGCGGCCTCCGTCGATCCTTCGCTCTATCGCAACCGGTCAAGCTCCATCAAAGCACCGGAGTGAAGGCGCCGTGCGTCACACCGATGGCGCACATGCCGCGGCGATCTCGTATCGTTGTATCCACACGCATCAACCTCTACGACGATGAGCGAACACTCCACGCGTCAACGTACCGGATCGGACAAGTGGAAAGCCTACTCGGGCATGGCCGCCGCCTTCCTGGCCATGGACCACGACGCCGATGCCCAGGTGGTCTACACCGATGTGGATCCCGATCAGGTGCTGGTGAACGACTCCTACCTGATCGACTTCGACAACGACGGCACCCCTGATGTGACCTTCGCGCACGTGGTGTCCAATTCCACCTCGGGCTCCTACACGCTGGAGATCCGCGGGGCCATCGTGGGCGGCGATGTCATCGGGCAGGCCTCCAGCAGTTACGTCTACCCGACGCTGCTCGCTGCCGGCGCGCCCATCGCCCCCGGCAACCCCGATTGGAACCAGTCTCCTTACGGCCTCCTCGGCCTGCGCTTCGCAACACCCTCGAGCAGCAGCCTCTATGGTGCGTGGCCCGGACAGACGGCCTACCTCGGTTGCCGCTTCGTAAGCGGCATGGGGGCCACCCATTACGCCTGGGTGCACCTGTCCGTGGATCCGTTGGTGGGGAACATGACGATCCGCGGCTACGCGTTCGATGCCACGCCCAACACGGCCATCATCGCCGGTGATCAGGGCAGCACCACTTCGGTGATGGAGGGTGCGGGCTCCAGCGACCTCACCGTATTCCCCAACCCCGTGCGCGACATGGCCCGCGTGCGCGTCGGTGATGTGCTTCAAGGCCGGGTGGCGGTGCAGGTGCTCGATGGCATCGGTCGCATGGTGCAGCGTGCCGAGCTCAACCTGGCCTCTGGGCAGCGTACCGTGGAGATCGACATGGCCGCGTTGCCGGCCGGCACCTACTTCGTATCCGTGCGCAACGGTGATCGCGTGCTGCACCGCAAGGTGAGCAAGGTGGATTGACCGTCGCTGGATGATCGATCACAAGGGCCGCCGCAAGCGGCCCTTGTTCGTTCATCGTCCAGTGCACCTGCAGTGGATGCCGTGCACTGCGGTGTGCAGCGATGCATGCCATGGCCCAACGGTTGCGTTGCGCAACGAGCGAGCATGCGATGAGTGATGTGCATGCATGCATGACGATGATGCGTGTCGATCGATGCGGTGTGTTGCATCGGTGATCGATGCGAACGATCGTCGATCGCGATCCACGATTTCAACATCAGGTCGTTCAAAGAAGAATGCAACCACATGGAGCGTTCTTCCGTAGAACTCGATACGTTTGTTCAAACCTCCAGAACAATGGCAAAGAAAGCTGCGAAGAAAGCCGCGAAGAAGGCCGCTCCGAAGAAGAAGGCCACCGCGAAGAAGGCTGCCAAGAAGGCCGCCCCGAAGAAGAAGGCCGCCGCGAAGAAGGCCGCGAAGAAGAAGTAAGCGCGTTACCCGTTAACGCACGAAGGGCCCGCCAAGCGGGCCCTTCGCTTTTTCATGCAGGCACGATCATTCGCTGAAGTGGGGCCGGAGCTCCTCGCCGAAGTACTGCAGCGCGTTGCGCACACCGAGGGGCAGGCCGCCGCCGAGCGCGCACAACGAACCGATCTCCATCGTCTCGATGAGGTCGTTGAACAGGGTGCGGTCGATCCGCCTCCCGTGCACGATGGCCCCTTCGATCAGCTCCTTGCCGCGTGTCGATCCGATGCGGCAGGGGAAGCACTTGCCGCAGCTCTCGGCGGCGGTGAACGCGAAGAGGTGCTCCAGGTACTTCACCATCGGGAAGTCGGCCGGTATGCTCAGCACGCTCGCGTGGCCCAGGAGGAAGCCGGCCTTCTGGAAGCTCTCGAAGTCGATGCCCAGCTCGTTGATCTTGTGCAGGGGCACGATGCCGCCGAGCGGACCACCGATGTGCAGCGCCTTCGTGGGGCGTGCGAAGCCCTGGCCCAGCTCATCGATCACGGTGGCCAGCGGCGTGCCGCATTCCACCTCGTACAGCCCGGGCCGCTTGAACCCGCTGTCCAGGCACACCAGCTTGCTTCCGTTGCTCCGCTCCGTGCCCAGCTTCGCGAAGGCCGCGCCGCCGTGCTTCACCACCCACGGCACGCAGGCCAGCGTCTCCACGTTGTTCACCACCGTGGGCCGGTTGAACAGGCCCTGCTGCGTGGGGTAGGGGGGGCGCGTGCGCACCTCGCCGCGCTTCCCCTCGATGCTGTTGAGCAGCGCCGTCTCCTCGCCGCACACGTACGCGCCGGCGGCCTTGATCACCTTGAACCGGAAGTTGAAGCCGCTGCCCTTGATGTTCCTCCCCAGCCATCCCTTCGCCTCCAGGTCGGCCACGGCCTGCTTCACCACCTCCACCGCCTCGGGGTACTCCGCACGGATGTACAGCACGCCGCTGTCGGCACCGATGCAGTAGCCGCCGATCATCATGCCCAGCAGCACCAGGTGCGGTCGCTGCTCCAGCAGGTAGCGGTCGCTGAAGGCCGCAGGGTCCCCCTCGTCGGCGTTGCACACGATGTACTTGCGCTCGCCGGGGGTGTTCCGCGCCGACTCCCACTTCAGCCCCATGGGGAAGCCCGCACCCCCGCGTCCGCGCACCGTGGCCACCTTCACCTCGTTCAGCACGTCGGCGCCGTCGCTCTTCAGCACCTGCTCCCACAGGGCGTAGAACTCCTCCAGCGAAGGCATGGGCGCGGTGAGGATGGGCTGCGCCATGCTCGTGCCCACATGGTGCCGGTCCATGCCCGGGTGCTTCAGCACATCCGCATCCCGGGGATCGGCCTTCATCAGCTCCTCCACCCGGTCGATCGCATCGCCGCTGTAGTTGCGCCCCCCGATGTGGAAGGCGCTGTTCTCGTGGCAGCGGCCCAGGCAGCACATGTGACCGACCTCCTCAGGCCTGAAGTGCTTCTCCAGTTCGTGATGCACCCTGTCCTGCGTGCCCGCCACCAGGCAGGCGCTGCCGTTGCACACGTAGGCCTTCTTCCCGCGGTTCGCCTTGCTCAGGAAGTCGTAGAAGCTGCTCGTGCCGTAGGTGATGGCCTCGCCGATGAGGTATTCCTCGGAGATGCTGGTGAGCGCCTCGTCGTCGGGGGTGCCGGTGCGGGCCGCTGCCTGCTGCAGGCGCTCCCAGAGCGGATCATCGAGCTCCTTGCCTTCGCGGCCGGAGAGGGAGGAGATGTTCTTGGACATGGTCGCACCAAAGTACGCAGCGCGCCCATCCGGCGGGGCTCACTCCCCGGCATCGGGATGCTTCGGCCTCCGCTTGTAGCGCTTGGCGCTCTTCACCACCTTTTCACGAAAGCGGCCGTCGAGCGCGCCGGCGGCCTTCTGTGCCGCGCGCTTGGACTCCCGCTCCAACTGGTCGGTGGTCACGGGCTTCTTCCGGCGTTTCGCGGGCATGATGCAAAGATCGCCGCGAACGGGCAGGGTCCGTCAGGCCTCGCGCAAGGCGCCGTAGTAGCGCACGTCCATCAGACGGCCATCGCCGGCACGGAAGTCGCTGCGGAGCAGCCCCTCGAGCTGGAAGCCGCAGTTCTCGAGCACGCGGATGCTGGCCTTGTTGTCCGGGTCCACGCTCGCGAACACCTTGCGCATGCCCAGCACCGTGAAGGCGTGGTCGAGCGCCCAGATCACCCCGAAGGTGGCGTAGCCCTGCCGTCGCCAGGTGGAGCCCACGAAGTAGGCGATCTCGCACTTGGGCACGCTCCGGTCGAACTGTTTCAGGAATACCATGCCTGCGGGCGCCGCCTCCTCGTGGTCGCGCAGCACGAAGCAGAACATCTCGCGGGCCTTCGCCCGGTCAAGCAGCTCGCTCACGTAGCGTTTCGCGCCGCGCCGGTCGGTCATGCGCTCGGTGGTCACCGGGAAGTAGAGCGACAGGTCGTCGTGCTCCGTGAGTACCAGCTCCAGCAGGCCTTCGGCATCATCGGCCACCAGGGGATTGATGATGACGTAGTTGCTCATTGCTCGTCGTGCTTCCGCAGGGCGGCCTCCCGCATCTTGAGGGCACGCTCCCGGCCAAGGTACCGTTCAACGCCGGCATGCACCAGGTACACGAGGGGTGTGCTCAGCACCGCCACGATCAACTTGTAGCTGTAGGCCGTGAGCACCAGTGCGGTGGCCATGGGGAAGCTCATGTCCTTGAGGATCCAGAAGGCCACGTACGTCACCACCACGCTGTCGATGAGCTGGCTCACCAGGGTGCTGCCGGTGGCGCGCAGCCAGATCCGCCGGTCGCCGGTGATCCGCTTGATGCGGCGGAACACGAAGGCGTCCACCAGCTGCCCCACCACGAAGGCGGTGAGCGAGCCCACGATGATGTTCATGCCCTGTCCGAAGATGCTGGCGAAGGCCGCCTGCATGTCGGGCACGCCCTGTGCCGCACTGCTGCCGAGCCACCAGCCCTGCTCGGCCGGCATGCGGATGGCGAAGTACAGGACGATGAACGCGAAGGTGATGAGCGCGGTGGTGAGCAGGGTGAGGAAGCGCACGCCCCGAACGCCGTAGTAGTCGTTGATCACATCGGTCATGATGAAGACGATGGGCCAGGGCAGCACGCCCACGCTCAGCACGAAGCTCAGGTGCTCCTGGCCGAGCAGTGTGAGGTCGGCCTTGGGGAGGCCGAGCAGGCTCTCCAGTTGGAAGAGCTTCACCCCGATCATCTCCGCGATGAGCGCGTTGGCCACGAAGAAGCCGCCGAGGATCAGGTAGAGCCGCGTGGCCTTGTCCGCCAGGATGGAGTGGATCATGCGGTGACAAGATCGCCCACCCGCACCGTTCCTTCCGCATCGCCCACGGCGTTCATGCCGAAGAGCACCTTGTTGCCCTTGCCCCTATAGGTGGCCAGCGTGCGCAGCGGCTC
>JBIJCH010000361.1:0-2972 GCA_044344815.1 Flavobacteriales bacterium
TGGCGGGCACCGAATGGGTCTTCACCGCCACGGTGTGCGGCATGCCGTCGGCGGGGATGGTGAAGGGGGCATCGATGGCGAATTCCACGGTGGTGGTGCGGTACACCACGGTGTTGGCGACCTCCAGGGTGGCGGGCATCTCCTCGTACTTGTTCATGGTCACCGCGCCTTCGGCAACGCTCGGCGGTGCGGCGGGGGCGCGAGCATCGTCATAGGCCCTTGCACCACGGCTGCTGAGCGACTGGAGGATGCGGGGCTGCTCCAGCACCCATGGCTGGAGGGTCGGCATCACACCGCCCTGCGTGGGGTTCCCGCTGCTCAGGCCCAGCTCAACCCTGGTCCAGTCCTCGCCGGTGTTGTTCAACACCAGCGCCTTCATCAGCAGTTCGATGGGCTGGCCCACGCTCTTGGCGCGCAGGTCGTAGGCCGGTGTCCAGCCCGCGTTGCCCACGAAGTAGGTGAGCACGAAGGTGGCCGCCACCTCGGCCGGCGCATCGATCTCCACCACGATCTCGCTGGTTGGGCGCGGCGCCTGGCCCTGCAGCTGCGCGAGCTGGGCGCGAAGCTTGTCGGCCTCCTCGCCGATGGCGCGTTTCTTCTCCTCCTGGGCCAGCCAGCCGGCCTTCATGGCCTTCATGCGTTCGCGCACGTAGTCGTTCACCGCCTGCAATTGCGCGGCGGTGAGGCCGCTCTGCTGGCCGCCCACCTGGCTGTTCTTCAGCAGCAGCTGCTCCTCGTTCACCCATACCTGTTGCAGCCCGTTCTCGATGGCCCAGTCGTGCTCCAGCTGCTTGATGCGGGCCTGCAGCTCCTCGATCTCCTTCTTCTTCGGGCTCTCGGTGAGGTAGTTGATGCGGTGGTTCACGCTCAGGATCGCGTAGCCGCCCTTGCCGCTCACCTGGATGCTCATGGGGTCCAGCGACTGCGTGAGGCCGGTGAAGACGAGCGTGCTCGCGCCGGCGGGGATGGTGGCGCCGGCCGTGCGGGATACCTGGGCGCCGTTCAGGAAGACCTTGGAAGCGGTCACCTTGCTGGTGACGGGCTTCTCCCCATCGGCGGCGGACAGGCACAGGGGAAGAAGGGCGATGGAAAGGAGGGAGGTCCGTAGGGCGCGGGCGATCATGGCGATGGGTCGTTCGTTGGGCAAAGTAAGCGGCCCCCGGGCGGGGCCGACGTTCCGTACACGTATCGTGCCGCCGGGTTCGATCGGGGTGAAAGCGGAAGCGCCCCGCCGGACCGGCGGGGCGCTCACGCGTGTTGACGTCCGGGGAACTTACTGGATCACCAGGCGCTGGGTGAAGGTCTGCTCACCCGCGTTCAGCTGCACCAGGTACACGCCGGCGGCCATCTGCTCGTCGAGCATCAGCACGGTGTACAGGGTGCTGCCGTTCACGGCGATGGTGCGGGCCATCACCTTCCGGCCGTAGAGGTCGAAGATGTCCACGGTGGCCGTGGTCACGTCCGCGCCTACCTGGTCGAGGCTCAGGTGGAGCTCCTCGCCGCGGTTCGGGTTGGGCCACATGCTCAGGGTGGCGCTCACCACCTCGTCGCCATCGGTGAAGATGCGCTCATCGGCCTGCGCGAAGGCGTTGGCCGAGGTGCACAGCGGAGCGGCGAGGTTGTTGGTGATGCCCACGGTGCAGGTGTTGCCGTACGGGCACCAGGTGGTGCCGTTGTCGAAGCTGGCGCGCACGCGCACATCGTAGGTGTAGGTTCCGCACAGCAGCGGGTTGGTGCCCCAGGCGCCCAGCACGAGCGTGGTGGTGCTCGTCTGGATGTTGCGGGTGTAGCCCTCGGCGGGCACCGCCAGCTGGAACTGGTAGCGGTTGGCGCTCTGCGTCTGGCCGTTCACGATGCGCGTGGCGGGCGTGGCGTAGATGCGGCCGGTAGCGCCGGAGCCGCCCACCACCTTGCCGGTGGCACCGCAGCTGAAGGTGCTGCCGGGGGTGGCGACGAGCTGCGTGGTGGCGCAGGTGGCCGTGGGCACATCGACCTTGAAGCGGCAGGCCGGACCGAAGTCGGCGTACACACCGTTCACACGGCCGCGCACCCGGATGTTCAGCAGCGTGTTCGCGGGCACGGGGTTGGTGGTGATGGCGCTGAACCGGAGGTGGGCCGAGGCGCTCGGACCTGCGGGAGCACCGGTCATCGGGGCCGCATGGCTGATGAAGATGCGACGGTTGTAACCGCCGTTGGGGTTGAACAGCCAGAACTGGTAGCCGTCGTCGGTCTGGTCGCCCGCGCCGAACTGCGCGCTCACGGCAGGGTTGGCGCTGGCGATCAGGAACTGGTTGGCCACGAAGTTCTCCTTGTCGCAGCTGCTGGCCAGCAGGCGGTCGGTGCCGGTGGTGGCGCAGAAGGGCTCGCTCACCTGGGCGGTGCTGCTGAAGCCGTCGCCGTTGCCGGCGTTGTCGATCACACGCTCACCCGCGGGGTTGCGCAGCACCCAGCCGCCGCCGCTGATGCCGTTGGCACCCGCGTCGGTCACGATCAGGTTGAAGCAGCCGGCCAGCGGGATGCACACGTTCTCGGTGGTGGTCGAGTTGTTGCCGTAGGGGCCGCCGGAACCGATCACGGCATTGTTCGAGGCGTCCACGATCTGCCAGGTGGTCTCGTTGCCGTTCGCGTCGGTGGTGAGGGTGAGCGTCCAGTCCACGCAGGTCACCGGGGTGCCCGCGCACACGCAGTTGGCGTCCACCACATCGTTGATGGTGCCGCTGTTGTTGTCGTCGCAGGACTGGCCGGGCTCGGGGCTGCCGGGGCACACGTCGTTCGCGTCGCAGGTGCCGTCGTTGTCGGCATCGGCGAAGGTGCCGGCGCACACGCAGTTGGCGCTGTACACGTCGTTCACCGTGCAGGCATCGCCGTCGTCGCAGCTGCTGCCCGGCACGGCGGGACCGCCCGGCACGCCGAGGCAGTCGTTGGCCAGGGTGCCGGCGCACACGCAGTTGGCGTCGTACACGTCATTGCTC
>JBIJCH010000362.1:0-2970 GCA_044344815.1 Flavobacteriales bacterium
GATGGCACCGTGCTGGGCACCCGCGTGTGCATCGACCTGCCCGCCCCGACCGGGGCGGAACGTTCGACCACAGCGTTGCAGAACATCCCATGATCGACTATATTTGGTCCGTGATGCGTACCGTCCATACCGGTCATCCCCTGCGGCTTGCGTTCCTGAGCACCCTGTTGTTGCTGCTGTTCTCGTGCAGCAAGGAGGATGTCACAGGGCCCTGTGGTGCCGACCAGGAAGCCAACGGCGGTGTGAAGGTGCTGACCACCGGCCCCGTGGGTGAGGTGGACCCGGGCAGGACCGTTCAAGGTACCGGCCACCGCGGAATGGAACTGGACGGCGATGGTCTGCCCGACGATGATGGCATCTCGGACGATGGCAACGACGAGGGCGACAGCGAGCGCAACCGGAAAGTGAAGAACTGAGCGGCCAGCCCCCTCGGTCGTTCGGCAAGGCCCCGGAAACGGGGCTTTTCTCTTTCCCGGACGGCCCCACGAGCCGTTCCCCTGACGGGCGCCGCCGTTCCCCGACCTTGCCCGTGGCGTGCGATCGCGACCCGGTAGTTTTTCGTGGCGGAACAGCCAGACCCCGCGCCCATCACCATGGCCAACGCCCCCCATGACCACGTACATCGCCTGATCCGTTCCATGTCCCGGGCGGAAAAGCGCTACTTCAAGCTGTACACCTCCCGCCACCTGGTGGGCGGCCACAGCAACCACCAGACCCTCTTCGACGCCATCGCAGCGATGGAGAGCTATGACGAGGCCGCGCTGCTGCAGCGCTTCGAGGGCGAGGCCTTCACGCGGCGGTTCCCCATCACCAAGCGGCGGCTGTACGAGGCCATCCTGGCGAGCCTGGACGCCTTCCACGCCGACGGCTCGGTGGACGCCCGGCTGCGGCGCATGCTCCACCAGGCGGAGCTACTGCACCAGCGTGCGCTTTATGCCGATGCGGCCCGGATGCTGCGCAGCGTGCGCCAGCTCGCCCGGCAGCACGACCGCCAGACCGTGCTGCTCGACGTGCTCGAACGCGAGCGCCGACTGCTGGAGCGGGCCAACTACGCCGGCACCGACGCGGCCACCGTGGAACGCCTCGCGGAGGAGGGCCGGACCCTGCGCCAGGAGCTGGAGCAGGTGGAGGCCTTGTGGTCCCTGAAGAGCCGGTGCATGCTGCTGCTCTACCGCAGCGGGCATGTGCGGGGCGAGGCGGAACAGCGGGCGATGCAGGCCATGCTGACGCATCCGCTGCTGACCCCGGGCGCCAGCCTGCTTACGGCCAAGGCCCGGTTCCTGCACCACCACGTGCTTTCAGCACTGGCCTTCGCCCAGGGCGACCTGGCCGGCTGCGCGGGGCATCTGGCCGCGAACCATGCACTGCTGCGCGCGGAGGAGCCTTGCTTCCAGGACGAGCCGAACCTCCTGTTCAGCGTGCTTTCCAACCGCATCTACGTGCTCTCCCGGCTCGGACGCACCGACGAGACCGAGGCCTTGCTGCGAGAGTTCCGGATGTTGCCCGCCACCCTGCCGCAGGCACCATCGGCCGACCTCGAGGTGAAGGTGTTCGCCACGGGCGCAAGCCTTGAGCTGGCCATGCTGGCGCGCCAGGGCGACTTCACCAAGGGCGTGGAGCGCACCGCCGCCATCGAGGAGCGCATGGCGCACCACGATGCCCGGCTGGGCCCGTTGCGCAAGGCCGGCCTCCTCTTCCAGCTCGCCTATGTGCACCTGGGCGCCGGACTGCCCGACAAGGCGCTGCGGTACAGCCACCGCCAGCTTAGCGAGGGTCCGGTGGACGCGGACACCGAGGTGCACCGCTTCGGCCGGCTGTTGAACCTGCTGATCCTGCTGGACCTGGGCCGCAGGGAGCTGCTGCCAACGGCCCTGCGCAGCACCATGCGCATGCTCGGCGGTCACGGGCAGGACCGTCCCCTGGAGCGGGCGCTGCTCACCCTGGTGAACGAGCTGCTCAAGGCCCGCACCCCGGCTTCGGAGCGGGTGGCCTGCGACCAGGCCATGGCCACGCTGCTCGCCCTGGAGCACGACCCACGGGAGCAGGCGGTGCACGACCACTTCGATCCGCTGGCCTGGGTGGAGGCCAGGCGCACCGGAAGACCGCTGGCCGAGGTGGTGCGCCAGCGCGCCCAGGCCGCCTCGCCTCTCGGGGGAGGCAAGGGCCGGCGCGCGGCTTGAACATCGGTCTGCGGAAAGCCCGGCAACCGGCGATCCACGCGGAAAGGCCGCGGCATACATTTGCCGCCGCCCACGCGAACCCTTACGTTCGCGCAGGCGTTGTCCTCCGCCCCCATGAGCACCCCGCACGATTTCCTGCCCATCGCCATGCAGACCCTGCTGGCCGTGGGTTTCGTGGTCTTCGGCCTCGTCTTCGCGGCCTGGCTGGGACCCAAGCGCTTCGGGAAGCACAAGAACGAGAACTTCGAATGCGGCATCGAGCAGTTCGGCAATGCCCGCTCCCCGTTCTCGGTGAAGTACTTCCTGATCGCCATCCTCTTCGTGCTGTTCGATGTGGAGGTCATCTTCCTGTACCCCTGGGCCGTGAACTTCAAGGAGCTGGGCGTGGCGGGGTTCGTGGAGATGGTCATCTTCATCACGCTGGTGCTCGCCGGTTTCTACTACGTGATCCGCAAGGGGGCGCTGAAATGGGACCAATGACATGAGCGACAGCAAGAGCCTACAGACGAGCGAGCGTGGCAAGCCCACGATCGTGCAGGCCCCCGAGGGCTACAGCGGCCCGGGGTTCATGACCACCTCGCTGGAACAGGCCGTGGGCCTGGCGCGCAAGAACAGCATCTGGCCGCTGCCTTTCGCCACCAGTTGCTGCGGCATCGAGTTCATGGCCACCATGGGCGCGAACTACGACCTGTCGCGGTTCGGCATGGAGCGCCTCAGCTTCAGCCCGCGCCAGAGCGACCTGCTGATGGTGATGGGCACCATCGCCAAGAAGATGGCGCCCGTGCTGCGC
>JBIJCH010000364.1:0-2959 GCA_044344815.1 Flavobacteriales bacterium
TTCTTCCGCTCCTGGCGCGTGATGTGGATCTGCCTGGGCGTGGTGGCCGTGAGCGTGGTGTGGACCTTCGGCTGCATGGAGCTGCTGGGCTACCGCATCACCCTGCTCCAGAGCGTGATCGCGCCGTTGATCATCGTGACCGGCGTGCCCAACTGCGTCTTCCTGATCAACGCGTACCACTACGAGTACGTGCATCACCGCAACATGATGAGGGCGCTCCAGCGCGTGATCAGCCGGGTGGGCGCTGCCGCCTTCATGACCAACGCCACCACGGCCGTCGGCTTCACCACCTTCTGCGTCACCTACAGCGATGCCCTGGTGGAGTTCGGCTGGACGGCGACCATCGGCATCATGGTGCTGTGGGCGCTGAGCATGCTGCTGATACCCGTGCTCTTCAGCTACATGCCGCCGCCCAAGCCGCGCCACCTGAGCCACCTGGACCGCAAGTGGCTCGACCGCACCGTGGAGTGGATCGTGCGCACGGGCCAGACGCAACGCCCGCTGATCTACGGCGCCACCGCCGTGATGACCGCCCTGGCCCTGTGGGGGCTCTCCCTGCTCAAGGACGAGAGCCGCATCGTGGACGACCTCCCCGAGGACCATCCGGTGATGACCGACCTGCGCTTCTTCGAGGCCAACTTCAACGGCGTGATGCCCCTGGAGGTGGTGATCGACACGCGCAAGAAGGGCGGTGCCCTGAAGGATGCCACCCTGAAGCGCATCGAACGGCTGGAGGACACGCTCGCCACCTACCGCGAGTTCAGCCGGCCGCTCAGCATCGCCGACGCCGTGAAATTCACCAAGCAGGCCTTCTATGGCGGGGATCCCGCGCGCTACGAACTGCTCACCAGCACCGACAAGACCTTCATCCTGCCCTATGTGGAGAACGCCAGCGGCAACAAGGGCATGGCGCGCGCCTTCATCGACAGCACGCGCCAGACCACCCGCGTCACCGTGCAGATGGCCGACGTGGGCACCACCCGCATGGAGGGGCTGCTCGCGAAGCTCCGCACCCAGACCGACAGCATCTTCGACCCCGCCAAGTACACGGTGACCATGACCGGCAGCAGCGTGGTCTTCCTCAAGGGCAGTGGCTACCTGGTGAGCAACCTCGTCACCAGCCTGTTCTGGGCCGTGGTGCTGATCGTGGTGCTGATGGCGCTGCTCTTCAACTCGCTGCGCATCCTCATCGTGTCGCTCATCCCCAACATGATCCCGCTCGTGGTGACCGCCGGCCTCATGGGTTTCCTGAAGATCCCCATCAAGCCCAGCACCATGCTCGTGTTCGGCATCGCGCTGGGCATCGCGGTGGACAACGCCATCCATTTCCTCGCGCGCTACCGCCTGGAGCTGAAGCTCAGCGGCCACGACCTGAAGGCCTCGGTGGACCGCGCCACGCGCGAGGTGAGCGTGGGCATCATCTACACCAGCGTGGTGCTGCTGGCCGGCTTCTGCATGTTCGCGCTGTCGCGCTTCGGCGGCATCCAGGCCATGGGCGTGCTCACCTCGCTCACCCTGCTGGTGGCCATGCTCACCAACCTGCTGGTGCTGCCCGCCCTGCTGCTCTCGCTCAACAAGTCCATCATGTCCAAGGCCTTCGAAGAGCCGCTGCTCGAGATCCTGGACGAGGAGGAGGACATCGACCTTTTCGAGCTGAAGATGGAAGGGCCCTCCGCACCCGGTAACGGGCCGAACGACCCGAAGGACGCATGAAAGGCATCATCCTGGCCGGTGGCTCCGGCACCCGCCTGCACCCCCTCACGCTGGCCGTCAGCAAGCAGCTGATGCCCGTGTACGACAAGCCGATGATCTACTACCCGCTGAGCACGCTCATGGCGGCGGGCATCCGCGAGGTCCTCATCATCAGCACCCCCCACGACCTGCCCAGCTTCCGCAAGCTGCTGGGCGATGGCCGCGACCTGGGCTGCGCCTTCAGCTACGCGGAGCAGCCCGTGCCCAACGGACTGGCGCAGGCCTTCGTGATCGGGCGCGACTTCGTGGGCACCGACAAGGTGGCGCTGATCCTGGGCGACAACATCTTCCACGGCAGCGGCCTGGGCACCCGCCTCATGCAGCACACGAACATCGAGGGCGGATTGGTGTTCGCCTACCGGGTGAGCGATCCCGAGCGGTACGGCGTGGTGGAGTTCGACACGGACAACCGCGCGATCAGCATCGAGGAGAAGCCCGCCCGCCCCAAGAGCAACTTCGCCGTGCCCGGACTCTACTTCTACGACAACAGCGTGCTCGCCATCGCCCGCGACCTGAAGCCCAGCGCGCGCGGTGAGTACGAGATCACCGACGTGAACCGCGAATACCTGCGGCAGGGTCGCCTGCAGGTGCAGGTGCTCGACCGCGGCACCGCCTGGCTCGACACGGGCACCTTCACCTCGCTGATGCAGGCCGGCCAGTACGTGCAGGTGATCGAGGAGCGCCAGGGCCGCCGCATCGGCTGCATCGAGGAGGTGGCCTTCCGCCGCGGCTTCATCACCGCCGAGCAGCTGAAGGCGCTGGGCGAGCCGCTGCGCAAGAGCGGCTACGGTGAATACCTCATCCAGGTGGCCGAGGGCCGCGCCTGATCCCATGGAACGCCATCGCGCCCTGATCGACGACCGCGTCGAGCGTTGGAAGAACGAGCTGCCCGCACTGGGCCTCTACACGCCCATGGCCTACCTGCTCGACCTGCCCGCCAAGCGCGTGCGGCCCGTGCTGGTGATGATGGGCGCCGAGCTCTTCGGCGGCACCGCCGAGAGCGTGCTCGACGAGGCCCTCGGCATCGAGCTCTTCCACAACTTCACGCTCATGCACGACGACATCATGGACGAGGCGCCGTTGCGCCGCGGACGTGCCACCGTGCATGCGAAGTGGAACGTGAACACGGCCATCCTCAGCGGCGATGCCATGCTGGTGAAGGCCTACCAGCTGATGGCGAAGCACCCCGACGTGCTCGCGCTCTTCA
>JBIJCH010000365.1:0-2955 GCA_044344815.1 Flavobacteriales bacterium
CACGGAACCAGTCGTTGGCGAGAAGGCGCTTGAGGCGGTGCATGCGACGGAAACTAACTGATGAGTGGCGAGTGGCGAGTATCGAGTGGCGAGTGATGAGCCGGCATGACCGCACGTTCACTCGCCACTCGCTGCCCGCCACTCAAGAAGCGATCCCAGCGCCGCCTCCTACTTCACCAGCGAGAACAGCCGGCTCCACCGGATGCCCAGCGGGAAGCCGCCCTTGTCCTTGTCCACGGTGAGCCACACCAGCACCGCCTTGCCCACCACGTGGTCGTGCGGCACGAAGCCCCAGTAGCGGCTGTCCTGCGAGCGGTGGCGGTTGTCGCCCATCATCCAGTAGTAGTCCTGCTGGAAGGTGTACGAGGTGGCCTTCGACCCATTGATCAGGATGGCCCCGTCCTTCACCTCCACGGTGTTGTGCTCGTAGGCCTCGATCACCCGGCGGTAGAGCGGCAGGGTCTCCAGGGTGAGCTGTACGGTGGCCCCGGCCTTCGGCACCCAGATGGGCCCGAAGTTGTCCTCGCTCCAGTCGTAGCGGGGGTCATTGGGGAAGATGGGCCAGCCGTCGGCGGCGGTGTAGTGTCCGCGCGGGGTGTTCTGGCGCTCCATGCGCACCATGTTGCGGAAGCCCTTGAAGCGCTCGACCATGTCGCCGGTGAGCGGCATGTTGGCCGTATCGGCCGAGTTGTTGCGCTGGTCCTCCAGGCTGATGCCGAGGTCCTTGTTCAGCCGCTCCTGGTTGAAGGCGCCGTTGAGCTCCATGCCGTAGGCGTACTGACCGGTGGCGCGCAGGGGCTGGGGCTCATCGTTCACGTACACCAGGCCGTCGCGCACCTCCAGCGAATCGCCGGCCACCGCCACACAGCGCTTGATGTAGTTCTCCTTCTTGTCGAGCGGACGGATGAGCAGCCCGCCGGTGGGCACACGGCGCATGCGGCCCTGCTGGTCGGGCACCCGGAAGTAGCCATTGAGGATGTCATCCCGCTTGAAGCTGCGCACGAGCTGGTAGTAGCTCATGTTCTGGTAGTTGGCCACCACGGTGTCGCCCTCGGGGAAGTTGAACACCACGGCATCGCCGCGTTCCGGTGTGCCGAAGCCCGGCAGGCGGCGGTAGGGCTGGCTGAACCAGGTGGTGAAGGAGGGGATCTTCTCGCTCAGCGGCAGGGTGTGGTGCGTGAAGGGGAAGGTGATCGGCGTCATAGGCATGCGCGGACCGTAGCTCAGCTTGCTCACGAAGAGGTAGTCGCCCACCAGCAGGCTCTTTTCCATCGACTCGGTGGGGATGGTGAAGGCCTCGAAGGTGAACACCCGGAAGGTGGTGGCCACGATCACCGCGAACAGGATGGCGTCGCCCCACTGGCCCAGCATGCCGCGCTTGTGCTGGCCTTGGGGGATGGGGCCTGCATAGGCGGCCTTGCTCGTGTAGGCCAGCTGAGGGATGGCAAGCCAGGGCAGGAAGGTCATCTTCACGTGCTGCTTCAGCTCGCGCTCGCCGAACACGATGCTCAGGTTCACGTTGAGGATGATGAGCACCAGCAGGTTGATGCCGGGCACCAGCATCAGCAGCAGCCAGTACCAGGGCTTGCCGGTGATCTTCAGCCACACCCACAGGTTGTAGCCGGGAACGAACCCTTCCCAGGCCTTGCGCCCGGCACGCTCGAAGAGCTTCCACAGGCTGCCGAAGAGGATGGCGATGTACAGGAGGAGCAGAAGCCAGGCGATCATGGTGAAATGTGCGAATACGTCAATGTGGGAATGTGGAAATGGGCCAAGGTGCGAATGTGGGAGTGGGCCGATGTGAACCTGTGCGACGGGCCAAGGTGCAGCGCTCCGGACCGCCGAAGCTCGACCAAGTGAGCCACATTACCGCATTCGCACATTCGCACATTCACTCGGGTTCACCGGAGTTGAAGCACATCATCCATGGTGAACAGGCCCTTGCGACCGTGCACCCACTCGGCGGCCACCACTGCGCCGGTGGCGAAGCCCATGCGACCGAAAGCATCATGCGTGATGGTGATGCGGTCCTCGGCGCTGGTCCAGGTGATGCTGTGCTTGCCGGGCACCTCGCCGGTGCGTTCGCTGGCGATGGGCACCGCGCCCTGGCCGGCCTGTGCCTCGTGACCGGCCTTGGTCCACCCGCTGAAGCGCTGCGTGGCCAGATCGATGTCGCGGGCCAGGGTGATGGCCGTTCCGCTGGGCGCATCCAGCTTGTGCACGTGGTGCACCTCATCGATGCGCACACTGTAGCCGGCCTGCGGGTCCATCAGGGCGGCAAGCTGTCGGTTCAGCTGAAAGAAGAGATTGACACCGATGCTGAAGTTGCTGGCCCACAGAAGAGTACCACCCGTTCGATCCACCAGAGCTTTCACCTCGTTCAGGTGGTCGTACCAACCGGTGGTGCCCACCACCACGGGCACGCCGGCCTCGAGGCAGAGCCGCATGTTGGGCAGCGCCTGTTCGGGCCGGCTGAACTCGATGGCCACGTCCATGCCGGTGGGCGTGGTGCCCGCGTTGGCGGAGCTCACCTTCAGTCCGATGGCATGGCCGCGCCTTACGGCCACCTCCTCGATGGCGCGGCCCATCTTTCCGGTGCCGTACAGGGCGATGTTCATGATGTGCGCGAACGCCGTCGAAGTTAGAAGGTTGCCGTAAGGCTGAGCCCCACGCTTCCACGGGCGGTCAATGGCGCACAGGGGAGGACCTGCAGACTGAGGTCGCGGCCCACGTCGAAGCGGGTGAAGTGCGCGTCGATGCTGGCGTCCATGATGTTCAGGAGGTAGGAGGCGGCCAGGGCGATGTAGCTCCAGTCGCGCCACCGGCGGTAGGTCTCGGCCACGTCGAGCACCGCATCGGCCGTGAATTCCCCGTTGAACTCATCGGTGGTGCCGGGGTCGCCATCGGCCAGGGCCACGTAGGCATCCAGGTAGCGCTCATACTCGCGGGTGTTCT
>JBIJCH010000366.1:0-2952 GCA_044344815.1 Flavobacteriales bacterium
ACAACAATGAGCTGAACCCGGCCTACCTGGTGGGCACCGACCGCTTCAACGCCAAGCTGGACGAGATCACGGGCAGGCGCTTCACCGAGGGCGGGTCGCTCTTCTACGACCGCAGCGCCCTGGCCCATGCCATGGGCGAGTACCGGTTCAAGCCGGCCTTCGGCGAGGTGGTGGTGGGCGGCAACTTCCGGCAGTACCTGCCCGCCACGGCCGGCACCATCATGAAGGACACCGGCGACGTGGTGATCCGCAACAGCGAGTTCGGCCTGTTCGCGGGCCTGGAGAAGAAGCTGGCGCAGGACCGGCTGAAGGCCACGGTGACCCTGCGCATGGACAAGAACCAGAACTTCAACGCGCTCTTCTCCCCTGCGGCCTCACTGGTGTGGAGCGAGACCGGTGCGCACGTGTGGCGGGTGAGCTTCAGCAGCGCCATCCGCAACCCCACCCTGGCCGACCAGTACCTGTACTACAACGTGGGCCGGGCCATCCTGCTGGGCAACGTGGACGGGCAGTTCGAAGAGGGCCGCGACAGCCTTTTCACCGTGGAGAGCTTCAACGCCTACCGCACCAGCCCCTCCCTGCTGCAGGGTCTGTCGCGGCTGGAGTACTTCAACGTTGACCGGCTGCGGCCCGAGCAGGTGCGCACCATCGAGCTGGGCTACCGCGGCACGCACTGGGAGAACGTGTACATCGATGCCGGCGTGTACAACAGCTGGTACACCGACTTCATCGGCTTCGTGATCGGCATCACCGGCACCTTCGACCCCATCACGGGCTTCCCCAACTCGGCGATCCAGGCCTACCGCCTGGCCGCCAACGCCACCGGCCAGGTCACCACGCAGGGCGCGAGCATCGGGCTCAACTGGTACCGCCGGCGCTTCACCTGGAACGCCAACTACAGCTACAACAAGCTCGTGAGCGGCGAGGACGACCCCATCATCCCCGCCTTCAACACCCCGCAGAACAAGTTCAACGTGGGGGTCACGGCCCACGACCTGCAGGTGCCCTTCACCGACCTGCCCCACCTGGGCTTCGGGGTGAACTGGAAGTACGTGGAGGGCTTCACCTTCACCGGTTCGCCGCAGTTCACCGGCCCCATCACCAGCTACGACATGGTGGACGCCCAGGTGAACGTGAAGTTCCCCAAGGCCCACACCACTGTGAAGGTGGGCGCCAGCAACCTGTTCGGCGTGGTGCCCCTGTTCGATGCCGACGTGCCCGACGACGAGCGGCTCGAGCGGATGTGGGACAACGCCGTGTACATGGTGTACGGCGGTCCACGCATCGGGCGCATGGCGTACGTGCAGCTCATCTACGAGCTGGACAAGCGCTGAGCAGCAGGAGGGTGGAACAACGTTCCGCCTGCTTACCTTTCCCCCTGAAACAACCCTTACGACATGAAGCGAACGCTACACTTCGCGGGAGCGCTGGCCACCCTGGCCATCGCCGCGACCGCTCAGGCCCAGGTGCGCTACATCGACGAGGTGTTCACCGACGCCCAGGTGGCGGTGACGCCCGATGTGGTATTCGGCCAGAACATCGATTTCCTCACCTCCGACTTCAGCAACCCCTCGCTCTTCGGCCCCGAGGTGGTGCAGCTGCAGACCCTGGTGAGCACCCAGCAGCCCATCCCCGCGCCCTTCTTCAACCCGGCTGACGGCAGCACCGTGGTGAAGGTGGCCAACCTGCGCATGGACGTGTACCAGCCCGACCAGGCGGTGGACAGCGAGAGCGCGCGCCCGCTGGTGGTGTACGTGCACACCGGCAACGCCCTGCCGCCCCCCATCAACGGCAGCCCCAACGGCACCCGCAAGGACAGCAGCTGCGTGGAGGTGTGCAAGCGCATGGCGCGCCGCGGCTACGTGGCCGTAAGCATGAGCTACCGCGGTGGCTGGAACCCGCTGGCCGCCACCGAGGAGGAGCGCCGCGGCCAGCTGCTGAACGCGATCTACCGCGCCATCCACGATGTGCGCCAGTGCGTGCGCACCGTGAAGGCCGATGCCGCCACCTATGAGATCGACCCCACGAAGGTGATCCTGATGGGCGAGGGCACCGGTGGCTACATCACCCTGGCCACCACCACGCTCGACGACCCCGCCGAGCTCTTCGTGCCCAAGTTCCGCCCCGATCCGTTCAACCCCAACGTGAGCTACATCGACACCACCACCGTGGGCAACCTGGAGGGCTTCAACGGCCAGCTCACGCTCTACCGCCCCAACGGCCAGAACAGCGACATCCACTTCTGCGTGAACATGGGCGGCGCCCTCGCCGACACCACCTGGCTGGAGCCCGGCGATGCGCCGATGGTGGCCTTCCACACGGTGTTCGACCCCTTCGCGCCGTTCACCTACGGCATCGTGATCGTGCCCACCACCGGCGGCCCCGTGGTGGATGTTCCGGGCAGCAACTACTTCATGCCCATCGTGAACCAGTACGGCAACAACGACAGCTTCGCCACCCTGCCGGGCGGCGATCCCTGGACCGATGTGGCGCGCGCGCGCTATGGCAGCACCCAGGTGCACACCGGCAGCTCGGTGACCATCAACACCAACGCTGAAGGCCTGTACCCCGTGGTGACCGCGGACTGGCCCGCGCAGAACCCGCAGTTCAGCGAGGAGGCGAGCCCCTGGCAGTGGTGGGACCCCAACAGCGCCATCGCGCAGAGCCCCAGCCCCATCCCCGGCGTGACCGTGGGCCAGGCGTCGCAGGCCAGCAACCCCAACTTCAGCGCCGCCAAGGGCCGCGCCATGATCGACACCATCATGGGCTACGCCACCCCCCGCATCGTGTGCGCGCTCGACCTGGGTCCCTGCTCGCTGGTGGGCCTGCCCGAGAACGACCCCGTGAACGTGGGCGTGGAGCTGTTCCCCAACCCCGCCACCACCGAGGTGACCATCACCAGCGCCGAGGCCGACATCCTGGGCTTCGAGCTGTACGACGTGAACGGCCGCC
>JBIJCH010000367.1:0-2939 GCA_044344815.1 Flavobacteriales bacterium
ACCTGCTGCAACTGCTCACCTACCGGCTGAGCTACCTGCTCGTGGACCATTTCCAGGGCACGCGGGCTCTGGGCGTGTACTCGGTGGGCGTACAACTGAGCGAGAGCGCCTGGCTCGCCCCGCGCAGCCTGGCCATGGTGCTGTACAGCAAGGTGACCAACACGCCGGAACCGGCCGTGCGCCGCGACCTCACCCTGGCCATCATGAAGGCGGCCGTGGCCAGCGCCGTGGTGGTGGTGGGCATCCTGCTCGCCCTTCCCGACAGCCTCCTGCAGCGGCTCTTCGGTGATGAGGTGACGGGGCTGCGGCCCGTGTTCGCGTGGATGGCCCCCGGCATCGTGCTGGCCAGCAGCGCCCAGGCCTTCGCGCACTACTTCAGCGGCATCGGCATCGCCCACAACAACACCATCGGCTCGCTGCTGAGCCTGGTGGTGACGGCCGTGGTGGGCTGGCTCACCGTGCCCCAGCATGGCGCCATCGGGGCCGCGATCACCGCCACCTGCGCCTATACCGCCGGCTGGGCCTACCAGAGCGTGCGCTTCATGCGCCATGCGGGCGCGCGGCCGGCCGACCTGCTCCCCGACAAGCGCGACCTCGACCTGCTGCGGTCGGCGCTGCTGCGCATGCGCTCCCGCCTGGGCTGAGACGGTGAGGCAGCGGCGGCCACTTGCAGCCGCGTCCTGTGCCTGATGAGCCCGCTCCGCGCTCCTGTTCGCCACATCCACTGGTTCACCTACCAGCACCGGGACCTGCCCAGCGTACGGTACCGGGCGGTGCATCCGTTGCGCCACCTGTGGGACTGGCATGGCGTGGGGTCCACCCTCGTGGTGCCCGGGCGAACACCGCTGTGCGTGGCGGCCTTCCTGCGCGCCTGGCTCAGGGCCCTGCTGCGCCCGGGGGAGGGATCGGTGATCGTGGTGCAGCGCGTGCACTCCTTCGGACCCTACGCCTTCGCGCTCTGGCTGCTCACCTTCCTCCGCGGCGACCGTTGCATCTACGACATCGATGACGCGGAGTACATCGAACGGCCCTCGGCCTCGATCAAGGCCCTCATGCGCTCCTGCGCACTGGTGACCACGGGCAGCGACTGCCTGATGCGTTACGCACGCCGCTTCAACCCGAACACGGTCCTGCTCACCAGTCCGGTGCCCGACCACGGGTGCAGCAAGGCCGCAAGGGACCGCTTGCCGCGGCGGAACGACGTGTTCACCATCGGCTGGGTGGGCTGTTTCCGGGGAACGCACGAGGCCAACCTCGAGCGCCTGGTGTACCCCGCCCTGCACGATCTGGGGTTCCGGGTGCGGCTGGTGGTGCTCGGCGCCCGCGACGACCAGGCCGCGCAACGGCTGCGGTCGCGCTTCCGGGACGCCCCCTGGCTCACGATCGAGGTGGACCGCGACCTTCCGTGGTGCGACGAGGCCGCAGTGCACGCACGCATCGCCAACTTCGACGTGGGCCTCGCACCGCTGCTGGACACCGAGATCAACCGATGCAAGAGCGCCTTCAAGCTGAAGCAGTACATGAGCTGCGGCGTTCCCGTGCTGGCCAGTCCCATCGGGGAGAACATCCGGTTCCTCCGGCATGGCTGGAACGGGCTGCTCTGCACGGACCCCGCCGCCTTCCGCGCGGGCATCTACCGCATGGCCGGAATGGCCGATGCCGACTACGCACGGATGAGCAGGGCCGCTTCCGGCAGCGTGCACGAATTCGACCTTGCGCATTTCGCGGATGCGTTCCTCAAGGCCTGCCGCCGGCTTCCGGCCTTCAGCAGGGAGGTAAGGGCGGCCGCTCGCCCGATCACCAGGGATCGCAGTGCCAAGCGCGACGGCGACCCGGTGTCGTGACCGGTCACACCAGGTCGAACAGGTCCTTCACCCCGGGGGCGCGTGCCACCGTGAAGCCCTCGCCATAGGTGGCGTGGATGATGCGGCCGAAGCTGCGCATGCGCCCCTCGAGGAAGGGCAGGAAATCGCGCGTGGCGATCGGGCTCTCAGGCTCGGTGCTGCTGGGGTCGTAGAACTGGCTTCGGAAGCACATCAGCGCCTCCATGCGCTTGTCCCAGTAAGGGGTCACGTCCACCACGATGTCGGGATCGATCCAGTTGTCCTGGATGGCATGAAGCACCAGGCGCGGACGCCAGGGTTCCTGCCGGGTGCGGCCTTCGGCCGTCCCGATGCGGCGCAGACCGCTGAGGAAGCTGGCCTCGGCCACCAGCTGCGCACCGCGTCCATGATCGGGGTGGCGGTCGCGCACGGCGTTGGTGATCACCAGCTGGGGCCTGTGGCGCCTGATCACCTCCACCACCTTCAGCAGCTCCTCGCGCTCGGTGCGGAAGAAGCCGTCGGGCAGGCCCAGGTCGTAGCGGAACGAGGCGCCCAGCACGGCTCGGGCCGCTTCGGCCTCGCGCCGACGCAGCTCGCTGCTGCCCCGCGTGCCCAGTTCACCGGCGGTGAGCTCCACGAGCCCCACCGTGCGGCCCAGCCCGATCTGCCGCAGCACGGTACCGCCACAGCTGATCTCCACATCGTCCGGATGAGCTGTGATGCACAGGATATCGACCGGCTGACCGCTCATCGCTTCCCTTCCACCCAATCGGTCACCTCGGCGCCCAGTGGATCGGCGGCGCTGGCCAGCATCGTGACCAGGTCGCCCTGCTCGTCCACCAGGTATTTCTGGAAGTTCCACTTCACCTCGCTGTCCATCTTGCCGTTGAGCGCCTTCTCGGTGAGCCAGCGGTACACCGGGTGCTTGTCCGCGCCCTTGGTGCTCACCTTGCTCATCATGGGGAAGGTGACGCCGTAGTTGGCCTGGCAGAACTGCTCGATCTGCTGCTCGCTGCCGGGCTCCTGGCCGCCGAAATCGTTGCTCGGGAAGCCCAGGACCACCAGGCCCTTGTCCTTGTAGGTGGTGTAAAGCTCCTGCAGCTGGCGGTACTGGGG